>CAZACQ010000005.1:0-47310 GCA_964483725.1 uncultured Candidatus Peribacteria bacterium
GCTTGATATAGTTCATTGAATTTTTCAAAATATCAGTCAATCTCATTGTGGAAGACATTCATTTTGAAGTTTGCTCATATAAGTTTTTTCATTTATCACAATATATTTATATTATAAATAATTATAATATATTGCAAATAATCTAATTTACTAATTTAAATAGTAAATTATAATTTTTTAGTCATATATGTTCATTCCAAATCATATCATAATTTGCGATAATATCACCTCACTCAAACTCAAGAAATTACAGAAATTTTATCATATCATTTTTGCTTGGACAGTCTCTCAGATGCCTCCATAAGTCTGCTTCAAAATCAAGTATGCTGGAAAGAATCAGAGATTTTTTTATTAATTTTTGTCAATTTACCATAAACATGAAGCTCTCTAATCAAAGCTGTATTTTCTCACAATCAGTCCCAGTCAATTGTGTTTTCTGATTCTGGCAACAAAAGTCTGGCAAATCAATACAAATATCAAAACTCATCTTCAAAACTAATAAAATATTCCTGTCAAACTGATGAGGTATACTTTCTTACAAGCATAAAATCCATTCATTCATTATTTTTTTTGTTTATTATTTCTCTAGATCTTGTATCAATTGCTACAAAATTTCTTACAGATTTTAGGTCTGGCTCTCAAGATATTATATAAGTTTTTTCCCTTTTAGAAAATGATTTTTCTTTTGATAAAAATTCTTCAAAAGTCTTTGCTAATTTCATATTAGGATAAAGTCTCTTATAGTGTTCTTCTCTAATATCATCATTTTTTCTAAATTTAGAGTCCATTTCATTCATCACAATCTGTCTCAAATTTGTAAGATTACTTCAAGCAGCAATTTCAGTTTCTGGAATATCTCTTATCAATCTTTTGATCCTAGAATAAGCTGGGACAATATCTAATTGTACTTTTTGGGTAATATATTTTATATCTTCTGTAGAAAGTGGCTTATATTCTCAAGATTTCCAAAGGTCATACAGTCTAGTATTTGCAATTACAGAAGTTGGATAAAATTTTATTTCATCAGGTTTTAAACACTTATCACTATATGCCTTTTCCATAGTTTTAATATCTTTTTGTATACTAGACTTATAAAGACCTGGCATAAAATGACAAGAAAACTTAAATCAATATTGTCTTAGCTTGTGTAAAGCATCTCTTGATTGTTGGACATTATTTCATCTATCATTAGCTTTCAATACAGAATTATACAAGTTTTGTATTCATATTTCCAATCTTGTAACTCACAACTTTCTCCATAATTTACAATTAGTATCATTAACAAATTCAGGTCTAGTCTCTACAGTCAATCAAATAATCCTGCACTGAGAATTTTCATTAATACTTTGAGCTTCATGTATATCTTTTGAATATTTTATATCCATATTTTCTATATTTGTCTCAGCTTTGAAATATCCTTTTGTAACATTTTTTTTGAATTCTCAGCTATTATTTTCATTATTATAATTTTTAGATTTTTCTTTAAATTCAAAAAATGTATTACAAGCATCAAATAAGGATTTTATAAACCATTCCTTGTATTCATTAGGATAAGAGTCCCATGTTCATCATAGTACAATCATTTCTATCTTATCTATATCATGTCAGGTCATACTCAAAGATAAAAGCCTATTATAAACTTGTTTTATTGGATCAAATTGATTCAACAAAGCTCTCATAGCTCATGGCTCAGTATTTATATAACTTTTGGGCATAGTAGCATCATCTGGACAAAAAATACATCTACCAGGACATGGCCAAGGCTTGGTAAGAACTTGCACTGGCACTATACCTGATTGACTTCTTACTCATCTTTTTCTAAGAGAATTTCTCAAAGAAAGGTTTTCTTCAATTTCTCATTTTTCTAAAAGCTCATTATATGCTGATAAAAGCTCCATATTAGTTGGTATAGATTTAAGTTTATTTTTTTTAGAAAATTCCTTTTTTTTCTCAGTAACAAAACCTGGAGTTATCTCCAGATCTGAGTTATTCAATATATCCAAGATTAATTTTTTGATTTCCACCTTCAAATATTAATAAATTAAAATTTAACTAAAATATATATAATATAATTGAGTTTTCAAGAAATTATTTACACTACTCACCTAAAATCCATATTTTCCAATATTCTCTCTATAGCAAGCACATATCAAGAAGTTCTAAAGTTTCAATTTATCTTGTTACTTTTTTCTAAAACATTAGATAATGCATCATACATTATTGTTTTTAATTTATTATCTATTTCTTCCTCTGTCCAATAATTATTGGTATTGTTTTGTATTTGTTCAAAATAACTAACCACTACTCCACCTGCATTAGCAAGAACATCAGGAATCACAACTATAGATTTATCATACAATATATCATCTGCTTGAGGATTTACTGGACCATTTGCTAACTCAAGTAGCAAATTTGCTTTAATATTATCAGCATTATCCACAGTTACTTGATTTTCCATAGCTGCTAATATCAAAATATCTACATCTAGCTCTAGCAAATCATTATTTGATATATTTTTAGCATCATAGTCTATTACTGAATCTCAATTCTCTTTTATACACTTAATAGTACTAACATCCAATCACTGATCAGAATACACTCATCATTTACTATCAGATATAGCTACTAATTTAGCTCAAGATTCATCCAAATAAGACATAATATTCATTCAAGCATTTCAAGCTCATTGAATAGATACTTTTTTACCTGCCAAAGATCATCATTGCTCTTGAATATATTTTTGTAATACAAAAAATCATCATCTACTTGTAGCTGTATCTCTTCAAAAAGAGCCTCAAACTGGCAATGGTTTTCAAGTAAAACTTCAATTTGAACTATCCAAAGATATTTTACTATATTCATCCATCATCCATGCCATAACTTTTGGTCAAGTTCAAACATCAGGAGCTGGAACATCAAAATTAGGTCACAAATATCTAAAAAGCTTCCTAACATATCATCTAGATAAATTTTCAAGCTCAGTATCTGATAATTCTTTGGAATTCACTACTACTCATCATTTTCAACCTCACAATGGTATTCATACCAAAGCTGTTTTGATACTCATCCATATAGATAAAGCTACAACTTCATCATAAGCTACTGTTTCATGAAACCTTATTCATCATTTATAAGGTCATCTAGCATTATTATGCTGACTTCTATATCAAATAAAGTTTTTAATTTTTCAAGAATCCATTTTTATAGGTATATTTACCTGTATCACACGATCTGGATACAAAATATGTTCCAGATATGATTGATCATATCAAGATATTAGATCAAATGCTTTTTTAATTTGATTTTGTGCATTTTCATTTTGATTAGACATTTAGAATATATTTAGTTAAGTATAAAGTGATAACAAGAATAATAATACTTAACTAAGAGTAAAAAATAAATATTAGAAAACTGTTTGTAAATGTACTTCTCATTCTGATCAAGATTTTATATATGTACTACATGTTAAGCAAGTATCAGAGCTAATCTCATTTCAGTACACATCAGTTAGAAATTCTTTACCAGATAAAATATAACAAGTACAAATTCAGCAGGTTCAATTCATACATGAAAATGCTATATCAAAACCAGCATTATTTATTTGGTCAAGAACAGTATCATTAAAGTTTGCTTCAAAGCTTTTTGAATTCTCTCAAAAATTATCAAATATTTTTATTTTTAGCATTTGGGAATTAAGCTTATAAATATAAATTTTAAGATCTTCAATAATAAATAAAAACAAAAGAAAGTAAATATTTTCTTGAATTAAATAAATAAAAAAATATACATATATTTAAATTTATTACTTCAAAGACAAAATGAAAAAAACAATTATTAGTTTAGCAATAAGTTTAATATATTTATGAATTTGATATTCACAAACTTATAATTTCAGCCACTTTCCTGCTTGAAACTTGAGCTACTGGGAAACAAGTTCAAATTGATTTTCTGTACTACAATACAGATGAAATAGCTCACTTGATAAAACAAATGTAAGCATAAGTGAAATTGAAAATGTAATAAGAAATATATGAGAGATATGATTTATGAAATACAGCTACTATTGGAGAAATGAATTTAGAAACAAACATGATAACAATATAGACCTAAGAAATCTAGATAGAGAAAAGTTAGAATATCCAGTTTTAGCTATAACAAATAGAAACAATTTTATCATTTTTATTCATTCTAATAATTTATCAAATAATCAAAAAAATATAATATGAAATAGATATCAATCAGAAAAATGATTTATAATAAATAAGTATTGAAATAACTGGTATATACTAAGACAAACTTCAGCTAGTGAATCACAAAGAGTGTATTATTACAAAGATTATTTCAAAACATTAAAAGATTTAAGATGAGATAGTTTGGCAAATTTCCAAGTATGACAAAACCCTTATCAAAATTATAGAATATCAGATTTCTCTGATAATATACTACAGGTTTGAATAGTACAAAATTGACAGTTAAGATGACTAATACTTGATTTACAAAAAAGAATGCCTTGAATAGAACAGTGATGGTCAAAGTATTGACAAGAATTTCAAAGAGATGAAAGCATTATGAAAAAAATAGTAGATTTATACTATAATGTAAGAAACTATAGAAGAACTATGTGAGGCTTACCACAAGACTTATGAAGCTTACACCCAAACTTTATTGATATTACAAGATTCAATAGATACTATCATGATTTAAAGTTTGAAAGAACAGACAACTTATGTTACAAAGCATGATTTAAACCAAAGTCTGAAGATTTCAAAAGATTATTTTCACAAGAAATAAATTGATGATATTGGGAAACTGAAGTATGCTACTAAATTTAGTTTTAGAACTTAAATAAAACATGAAGTTTTTAAATTTCATCCTTGCAAAAATAGTAATATTCTTTATAAAAATATACCAATTTACATTATCGCCAGATAAATGATTACCATCACTTTGGCTAAAAGGTAAAATATGTGTACATAAGCCACACTGTAGTAAATATAGCATACAAGTATTGAATAGATTTGGATTTTACCCTTGAATATTTAAAGTAATGGAAAGAGTTTGATCATGTCACCCATGGAACCCAAATACATACGATCCATCACATTACAAAATAGTGTTTTTATCTTCTGCAGCTATATGAGTAAATTTTCTAAAGGAGCTTTATGAAAACAAAAACTACGAAATAGTATGAGTAGTAACTCAAGAAGATAAAGCAGTATGAAGATGAATGAAAATAAAAGAAAATATAATCAAAAAAGAAGCAAAAAAATTATGAGTAGAAAATATATTTACTCCAAATAAAATTAATCCACAAAAAAGCAAAGAATGACAAGATTTTTATAATAAAATAAAAGAACTAGAACCAGATTTTTTGGTGGTTATAGCTTATGGTAAAATAATTCCTATTGATATATTAAATATTCCCAAAAAATGAGCTATAAATATTCACTGAAGCATATTGCCAAAATATCGTGGTGCTAGCCCTATACAGTCAGTACTGCTAAACAATGAAAAAGAAACAGGTATTACAATAATGAAAATGAATGAATGAATGGACACCTGAAATATAATAAAAATAATGAAATTTGATATTGAGTTTGATTGGAATGCACTAGATATCATAAATAAAATGCAAAATGATTGACCAAAATTTTTCAGTGAATATTTATATAAATACTGAAAATGAGAGTTGATAGAACAAGAACAAAATGACAAAGAAGCTATATACTGCAAAAAAATACAAAAGGAAGATTGACATATAGAACCATGGAAAGATTCTCTACGAGAAATTTATAATAAATATAGATGATATTATCTATGGCCAAAAATATTTTTTATACATAATTGAAAAAGGTTTATTATTGAAAATTTAAAAATAGATAAAACATTATTTGAGAAAAATAAAATGGAAAGTTTGATATCAAACAATAATGAACTAAACGAAAGTATAAAAGAAATATGAATAAAGCCAGAAGGTAAAAAAACTATTTCATACAATGAATTCAAAGCAAATTATCTATAAAAAAAGCTTCATAATAATATGAAGCTTTTTTATTAATTATTTTGTAGTGCCTTGATTCTGTCTTCCAAAGGTGGATGTGAAGAAAAAAGTTTCATAATTCAATCAGAAGAAACAATTTTCATACTATTTGTACTAGGATTGTTTTCAAGTTCCATATTTTTTACAATCATTTGTAATTGTTGTAATCAGGCTATCATTTTATCTCTACCTACCAAATCAGCACTACCTGCATCAGCCCTAAATTCTCTATATCTACTAAACCAAGCTAATACAATACTTGCAAGTATTGATAATATTATTTGCAAAAATAAAGATATAAGAAAATATCATATACCAGGTCAATCTTCATTTTTGAATACTACCTTATCAATAAAAGTACCAGCAATTCTTGATAAAAATACTACGAAAGTATTTAGTACTCATTGCAATAAAGTCATTGTTACCATATCTCAATTCAAAACATGAGCCATTTCATGACCAACTACTCATTCTATAGCATCATAATCCATCTTATTTAAAAGTCATGTACTTACCGCTACCAAACTTCTATTTTTTGTAGGACCAGTTGCAAAAGCATTAGGTTCATTGGATTCATATACACCAACTTCAGGCATTTTAATTCATCAATTATTTGCCAATCTCTCTACAGTTTGATAAACAAATCTTTCTTTTTCTGAAAATTGATTAAGATTTTCTGGACTTATCAATCTAATCTTATGCATCCACTTAGCAATGATTTTTGATATTGCAAGTGAGAAAAATGCTCAAGTAAATCAAACTATAGCTGAGAAGATTCAAACAGCTACAAAATCATATCAATATCAAGTAATATTAATAGGTACAAATATTTGTACTATACTAAGTACAATCATTATCATTGCAAGAACTGCAATATTCATTGCTATGAAAAAGAAAACTCTTTTTGCTATTCACATTTTTAATTTTAATTAAGTTATAAATTAATTTTAATAGTTTTATTTATTTAATCAACAGCAACCACCACTTTGGCAACTTGTACAATTTTTTCTTTATCTTCTTTTTTATAAATATATAGTTTCTCAAATTCATCAACTATTTTTCCTGCATTTTCAGAGTCAGGAACTGAACTAATAGGTTCATGATAATTTTCATCCAAATCTAATCATATACTATCATATTGATAAATATTCATAGATTCTAACTTTTTTATCATACTTTTATATAAAACTTTTATTCACTCTGCCCAAGAATTTCACTCTAAATCTTCTGGCATATTATCAAGAGTCTTTCTCAATTCCTCTATTATTGGAATCATTTTTTTTGAAACATCAATTAATGTATTCAACTCTTGATCTTTTTGGGCTTTCTCTACTCTAGATTTGTATGAATCAAAGTCATTTTTTAGTATAAGATATTGGTTTTGACTATTTCAAGCAATTTGTTTATATTCTTCTAGTTGCTTTTCTAGCTCTTGCACTTTAGTTCCCAATTCTTCTTTTTCATTAACATCTTCTAACTCTTCTTTTATTTCTTCTAATTCATTTTCATTATTATTTTCATCCTTATTTCTATCCTTTTTTGCCATCACTAAACATTTTTATATTTTAAATTGCAAATATAATATATAAATTTTTTTTTCAATTTCAAGCTTTTATAGCACACAAAAAGATATAGTGCTAATTATTTTTTTCAACAACATTTCTTATATTTTTTTCAACTTCAACAAGGGCAAGATTCATTAGGTTTTATTTTTTTATCCTTATTAGTAACTGTACTAGTTTTTTCTTTTGGCTTAGGTTCTATTACTTCAACTCAATCATCTCAATTATTAGCTGAGATAGTTCATCAAGATTTTGAAAGTGAATTTATATCTACCGCATTATCATTATTTGCTAATTGTTCAGATTCTCAAATTTTTTCTGTATCCAATTTGATAAAAGAACTAAGAGCATCCTTTTTTATATTGAAAAGAAGTTTTTGGAATTTTTCATAAGATTCTTTTTTGTACATAACCAAAGGATCAAGTTGTGCATATCAAAATAATCCAACTTTTTCTCTTAGTTGTTGCATTTCATCAATATGGTCTACCCAAAGTTTGTCAATTGATTTTAAATATAAAATTTTTGCAATTTCTTGAAACTTCTCATCACTAATATATTCTTTCTTCTGATTAAATTGGTCCTTGATAAAAGAAACCAAATAATCTCTCAAATCAGATGCTTTTGTAAAACTACTTAATTCATTTTTATCAAATTCATATCAAACAACTTGATGTAATGTTTCAATAAGATCTGATAAATCCCAAGGCATAACAGAAGTATATGTCTCTATAAGTCTATCTACAATATCTTCAATAAATTGATTATATTCAGTTTCTAGATCAAAATTTTCCACATCAATTCAAAAATCTTTTATTACCTCATCTTTATCTTCTGCTTGTGACAAAGCAAAAAGTATTTGATCCCTTTTGGAATATATTCTTTGTCTTTGTTTATTTACTACACTATCATAATCAAACAAGTGCTTTCTAGAACTAAAAAGCCAACCTTCCATCTGCTTTTGAGATCTTTCTATTGATGAAGTAAATTGTTTTTGAGTAAGCTCCATAGTATTTAAATCATCTTTTGATAACAGCATTCAAGCTACTGATTTTATTTTATCTCATCACATTTTTCTCATAATTTCATCATCTAGTGCTACAAAGAATTGACTCACACCAGGATCTCACTGTCTCCCAGCTCTACCTCTAAGCTGATTGTCTATTCTTCTACTTTCATGTTTTTCTGTACCTACAATAAACAAACCAAAATGCAAATCTTTTGATATTGTTTCACTAAAATTGTTAGTTATTTTAATAGTACATAAAACTTCATCCTTTTCTTTCTTTTTATTATTAAAGGAAACTTCAAAATTTTCACCTGATCATAATTTAATTGAATAATTAGAAGATATTCACTCTTTGATATCAGATCAAAAAACTTCATTTATTCAATTTACTAAAAGATCAAGCTCAGTATAGGAATAAGAATTAAATTCTATATTATAGCCATTTGCTAATTGTCTTTTTATCCAAGATGCATAATTTTTTGCAATAGTTTGATTTAATCATTCATCAAGTTTAATATCAGTACCTCTACCTGCCATATTAGTAGCAACAACCACACTTCATAATTTACCAGCATTTTTAATAATACTAGCTTCTTGTTCATGATATTTAGCATTAAGTACATAATGATTTATGGTATTTTGTCTCAATTTTGATGACATAACTTCAGAAGTATTTATACTAGATGTTCATATAAGTATAGGCTGTCATATTTCGTGAGCAAATTTAATACTATCCATCACAGCATTCCACTTGGCTTCTTGTGAAAAGTAAACTTTATCACTTTTATCTACCCTAATTGTTGGTTTATTTGTTGGAATAGGTAATGTCTCAAGCTTGTATATCTTTCAAAACTCTTCTTCTTCAGTCAAAGCAGTACCAGTCATTCAAGATATTTTTTTGTACTGTTTAAAAAAGTTTTGATAGGTAATACTAGCAACAGTTCTTGCTTCCCTTTGAATTACAACTCACTCCTTGGCTTCAATAGCTTGATGTAATCATTCAGAAAGTCTTCTTCATGGCATAATTCTACCAGTATGCTCATCTACAAGCATAACTTGTCAATTTCTAACTATATAGTCTTTATCTCTTTGAAATACAGATTTTGCTTTCAAAGCATTTTCTATATGATGAATTTCATCATATCATATATCTTTATATAAATTATTAACTCACAAATGTCATTCCAACTTTGATATTCATTTTGATGTAAGTTGAATTGTCTTAACTTTTTCATCAACATAATAATCTTTTTCTTCTTCATTAGCTTTTTCTTTGTCTTCTTCAGTTTCTTCTGATATCAACTCTTGAATAAAAGATTTAGGCTTTTTTTTCTTTCATTGTGAAGGCTCTAAGTTCTTTACAAGTCTTGAATACTCCTCATACTTATTTGTAGCTTCTTCCCTAGGCTGAGAAATTATCAGTGGGGTTCTAGCTTCATCAATTAAAATACTATCTGCTTCATCTATTATAGCAAAATTTAAGGGTCTTCGTAACAAAACTCTTTCTTCTAATGAACTTGCCAAGTTATCTCTCAAATAATCAAATCATAATTCAGAATTTTCAACATAAGTTATATCTTTTGAATACTCCTCTCTCCTTGATTGATTTGGAGTTCATTTTGTAACAGATCATACTTCTAATCATAGGAAATTATAAAGAACTGACATCCACTGAGCATCTCTTTTTGCCAAGTAATCATTAACAGTTACCAGATGTGCTCATTTTCAACTAAGAGCATTCAAATAAATAGGCAATGTAGCAACTAAAGTTTTACCTTCTCAAGTTTTCATTTCAGCAATATTTCATTTATGCAACACAATACCTCACAAAATCTGAACATCATAAGGAATCATATTCCAAACCAATTTTTCTCAGTCCACATCAAATTCTTGTCAATACAATAGCTTACAAGCTTGTTTTACATTAACAAAAGCTTCAACTAGAACATCATCCAGTGATTCTCAATTTTTTATTCTTTCTTTTAACTCTTCAGTCTTTTCTTTAATATCTTCTTCTTTTCTTTCTCACAAACTAGAATCAAGTTTATTTATTTCTTCCACAATTGGCCATAATTTATTTACCTGTCTTTTGTGATAATCTCAAACTATCTTATCTAACAATAAATTTAACATAAATCAATCAATTTATTAAATATTAAAACTTTTGCATTATATATAATTTCATTTTTTTTTCAAATAAATATATAATTAGAGACTCAAATAAAGCTTAAAATAAAATTTATGAATCAACTCATAAATCCTCAAAATCATCCAAAATTCAATCTCATTTATACTCATGTATAGCATTTCTAGTAGCCAAAAGTCAAAGTACTACTGATCTATATCTTCTTGGACTTACAGACAGTCACAAATCTTTCATAAAATCTAAATCCCAGTTCAAAACTTCATCTATATTCACTCATTCAATCTCTTCTGCCAACAAACTAACAGCTGCTGTAGTAACCATAGAAGTATCTCAAGTGAAACTAAATTTTTCTATATTTGAATCTTTGTCAATCTTCAAAAAAACAACTATACCATCTCAACATATAGGGTTTCATTCCTGATAACTAATAGTAGAATCATTCATTTCAAAATTATTCACAGGATTTTTAGAATACTCTTGTATCAATGTAGCTGTATCAATCATACAAATATAAAACTTAAATTAATAAATGTAGTCAAAAAACTCATTTTTTAATGAATCATAGTTTGTTCAATCTAAGAAATTTGTTATATATCAAGAAACCATAAGTTCATTAATTTGTGATAAACTTAATCATCTTGTTAATAAATAAAATTTTGTTACTTCATCAAGTTTTGATATACTTGCTCAGTGACTAGCTTTCACATCATTACAGGCAACATCTAATTTGGGAGTAAGAGAACTTGATGCTCTATCTGACAAAAATAAAGTTCTTTGTTGTAAATATCACTCAGATTTATATGAACCATAATCAATATAAACATCTCCACTAATATTTATAACTCATCAATCAAAGCAAATTGCATTGATCTCAGTATCTGAATAAGTATTTTCTGAAAGTAAGTTTACGGAAAGATTTCAATCCACTATTTCATTATTCTTTGAAAATGACAATGAACTTATATTTAAATCAGATTGCTTATCCAACAACTCAAAATTTATATTAAATATATTTTCTCAAACAAATCAAAGTCTATAATCAACTTTTGCTCATCAAGTTATATTAATATTTCTTTTTATATCTCAGTTTTTATTAAAATCAATAATCAAAACATCTATATCTCAGGAAACTTCTATAAAATCAATATTATCATCAATTTTATACTTTCAAGACTGATTTATTAACATGATTTTTTTTACTTAAATAAATTTACTATTCTAAAGCTGCTTTTGCTCATACAATTTCTGAAATTTCTTGTGTAATAGCTCACTGTCTTGCCTTATTAAATGTAAGTGTCAATGAATCTATCTTAGAACTACTATTATCTTTTGCATTCTTCATGGCAATCATTCTTGAAGCATATTCTCAAGTTTTATTTTGAACAATTGCAGACATTATTAAATAATTCCTAATTTGCCTTTTGATCTCTTCAACCAGCAATTCAACATTTGGCTCCAAAATCAAATCTCTTCATCTAAAATCTGCTTTTGAAGAATAATCAATAGATAAATCAGATATAAAAGAATCAAAAGATTCTTGATTTAATGGAAATAAGTTTATTCAAGTAGGTATTTGAACCAAGCTATTTTTAAAATAATTAAAATAAAGCTTCACTGCTCAATAATTTGAAGCAGACAATTCTTTATCTAAAAATGAATGCAAAACATTTAAATCAGAATCAGTAAAATTATCTTTAAGTGAAGTATTACCAACAACATTAAATCAATATCTTGCCAAAAATTCTAATCATTTTTTTCAAACTACAAAAAAATCTACCTTATCTTTTTTATCTCAATATTCATCCAAAACAGTTTTAAATAATTTAGAGTTCAAAGCACCACAAAGTCATCTATCAGTACTTATTAAAACCACTAACTCTCTGTCAGATTTAGTATCTGAAGACGAGAATATGTCCAGTTTATTACCTGTGTTATTTAATATATATAATAAATCTAATATATAATTTTTAAGTGCTTCTGCCTTATCTTTTGTTTTTTGTAATTTAACTGTCGAAACAACCTCCAGTGCTCTAGTTATTTTTTTTAAGTTTTTAACAGATTTTATTTGTCACTTAATTTGATTTAAATTTGCCATATCTAATTATAAATTTAATGTATCTAAATTTTATATATAAAGAAGTTTATAAGAATTTTTATTATTTTTTCAATTGGAAATTTAAGGAAAACAAATATAAAAAATGTAAAAAATCTAAAATTAAACAAAAACTAGTTAAATAATATTTTTCATTTTTAAAAAATCAAATTCAAACAGAATCAAAACTATTTAAAAGAGATATTTAAGTAAGTTATTTAAACAATCTTGAATTCTAAAATTGAATTGGATAAAAAAATCTAAAATACAATAATATAATCTAGAATATGAAATTTTTTATTGATTTTATTTTTTAATTTTGTATAAATGAAAGCACTTTTAATAAAATAAGAAATAAGAAAATATAAAATGAAAAAATGAGTTATATTGTTCATATCAATTGCACTTATATCAAGTTTAATAATACTCAATTTACAACAAGAAGAAGTAAAAACTACAGAAGATTGAGAAACTTTGATTATTAAAACTGACTCAAAATCTGATATAAACTTAAATAAATTTATTGAGAAATATAATGAATGAGTTTTTGATGAAGTAGAACTAATAAACTCAAAAGAACTAATTTGAATGATAAAAGTAGAAGAAAGAGAAGTAGTTCAAAATATACTTTTTTGACAAAAAGCTACTGAAGTATATTATGAAAAATTTAAAACAAACAAACCAGAAGAGACTACCCTATCAGAATTATGATTTGATCTTACTTGAAAAACACAAATCACAGTAAAATATGAAGAAGACAGTTTTTTCCAAAGGGTATTTTTAGAAACTATGCTACCTTTATTAATAATATTATTTTTGATAATTCTTTTATTTAGGTTTTTTGGACCTAAATGATGATGATTCCCATTCTGAGCAAATGCAGGTAAACTACATTCAAAAGAAAACCTAAAAGCAAAATTCAAAGATGTTGCAGGTATGGATGAATCAAAAGCAGAGCTTGAAGAAATAGTTGAATATCTAAAGAAACCTACAAAATACAAAAATGTTTGAGCCAAAATTCCTAGATGAGTACTTTTATACTGACCTCCAGGTAGTGGTAAAACATTAGTAGCAAGAGCCGTAGCATGAGAAGCAAATGTTCCTTTTTTCACTGCAAGCTGATCAGAATTTATGGAAATGCTAGTTGGTATGTGAGCAGCTAAGGTAAGAGATCTTTTCAAAAAAGCAAAAGAAGCAGCTCCTGCTATAATATTTATTGATGAAATAGATACAATTGGTAAGAAAAGATGACAAGGTTCCACTGGTTGACACCAAGAGCAAGAACAAACACTTAATCAAATTCTTACAGAAATGGATGGTTTTGATAAAGATTCAAATGTGATTGTAATAGCAGCCACAAATAGACCAGATATGCTAGATAAAGCATTACTAAGACCTTGAAGATTTGATAGAAAAGTATATGTATGAACTCCTACATTAGAAGAAAGAATTGAAATATTAAAAATTCACACAAAAGACAAAAAATTAGCAAAAGATGTGGAAATTGAAAGTATAGCAAGAAGAACAAGTAGTTTTGTATGAGCAGATTTAGAAAATCTAGCAAACGAAGCAGCACTAAAGGTTGCAAAAGATAATAGGAAAGTGCTTACCAACGATGATTTTGAGTATGCATTAGAAAAGATAGTAATGTGACCAGAGAAAAAAATCAAGACACTAAAAGACAAAGAAAGAAAAATTATTACATATCATGAATTATGACATGCTATTACAGCATACAATTTGCCAAATGCTGATCCTGTTGAAAAAATTAGTATAGTAAGTAGATGAATGGCATTATGAGTTACATGGATGCTTCCTACAGAAGACAGATACTTATATAGTAAAGCTAAATTTTTGGATGAATTAGTAACATTACTTTGAGGTAGAGCTGCAGAAGAGATAGTATTTTGAGTAGATGAAATTACAACTTGAGCAAGTAATGACTTTGAAAAAGTTACAAAAATAGCTACAGAAATGATAACAAAATACTGAATGGATCCTGAAGTTGGTACAATATCTTACAGCTCAAAAGAAGAAAAAGAATACCAAATGTTTAGACCCTATAGTGAACTAACAACTCAAGAGATAGATAAAAAAGTACAAAATATAGTTAAAAATGCATATGAAAAATCTATAAAATTAATAAAGGAAAATAGGGAAATAATGGAAATTCTAGCAAATATATTATTAGAAAAAGAATATCTTACAAAAGAAGAATTTGAATCATTGATGAAAGATCCATCAAAAGCTGAAGAAGTAATGAATAACTTTGAAAAAAAGAAGAAAAATAAAGCATCACAAGAAGAAAAAAGTGAAGAAAAAGATAAGGATGAAGACATAAAAAAGGATGATAATGAAAATGAAACTATTCAAGAAGACTCAAATAATAAGAATGATAAAGATGATAAAGCTACACAAAAAGAAAGATTAAAGAAAATGCTAGATAAGTTTTTAAGATAATACAATATTAGTAGGCAGTCTATAAAAAGAAAAATGAGTATTATATAATACTCATTTTTCTTTACTGTAATGTGGAAACAAAACTTAAAGCTTTATACAGCTCTAAGAACTAGCCCCTAAGCCCTAATCTCTAATCCCTAAGCACTAAGCAAAAAAAGCTTTTTAAAAAAATTTGTAAAATAAGTGATTTTGTTTATATTAAGGTTTATTTTTAGATTTTTAGTAAAGTATAGTGTCATACAAACTAGTAGTAAAAGATGCTTTTTGGCAAATATTTGGTAGAATACTAAGTGCAATAGCTGGACTATTGGTTATCAAAATGATAACACCATACTTATGACCTGAAAGGTTTGGTGATTATTCAACCATACTAAAATATTTTGCAATATGGGCAGCTTTTGCTGATTTTGGACTATATGTTATAGCATTGAAAAAACTTTGACAAATAAAAGAAGAATCAAAAGAAAAGCTACAAAAATATTATGCAAAATTTGTAAGCACAAGATTTCTTATGATTTTTATAGTATACTCTCTTGCTCTTGTAGTTGCATACTTGATACCAGCTTATAGTAGCAACCCATATATTGTTTGGTGATTACCATTAGGTATGATGTTTAGTGCATCATTTATGGCTGCAGGTATGCTCCAGGCTCCTTTACAGCTTTTTTGGCAAATGAAACATTTAAGTATTGCTTTGATACTAGCTAGGCTTTGACAATTAATTTTACTAGCTATAGTTTTATATGTAATATATCCTTGAATAGAGTTTGATTGATCAAGTGTTTCTATATTTGTATTTTCTCTTATAATATTTTCTGTATTATTGTCAGGAATATTACAATTAATTTATGTATATATAGTTTGAAGAAGATATTTAAAATTAAAATGGGATTTTGATATAAAATTTACTAAATGAATAATCTTTGAAAACCGAAAATACTGATTTGCATATTATCTTAGCAGCTTTCATACATTAGTAGTTTTGATTTTATTATCAATATTTTTCCCTACTACTGAAAATTTTGTATATGTAGGTATATGGGCTCTTGCATTAGCTTTGTTGGAAATATTGCTAGTAGTACCACAAAGCCTTGGTAATGCACTTATCCACAAAATTTCAAATAAAGAAAAAAGTGAAAGACTATTTAGTTATTGATACATGATGATATTCACAGTTTGGATTGGGCTTGTATTTATGGTAAACTTTATGATTTTCAACAAAGAAATAATATATTTTATATGATGATCTGACTATATCTGAAACTGAAATATCTGATCTGATTATGTTTTATACTTTTTATGAATAGTAGTTGTATTAAGTTTTATAAAGCAAATATTTAACTATATTTTTGTATCTAATTGACTACAAAATAGATTGCTTAAAATAAACTGACTTTGAGTACTTTTATGACTTATAATATGAATTCCTGCAATATTACAGTACAATTTAATTTGATGAATAATTACTCAAATTTTATTGGAAGTATTATTCGTATTATGAGCTACTTTAGTAGCTTGGAAAAACAAGTCTCTACCAAGAATAAATTGGAAAAGCATGTTTAGCATAATATGAATTATGTTATGAATATTAGCATTTGGAAAATACATTACTATATGAGCTGATTATACAAGTTTCTTGTATTTTGTAGGATTTGTGATTTTGATAAATAGTTTAATTCTTATAATTTCATACTACCCTATCAAAAATGTAATGAAAAATCTACAATAAAATTTTCAAAACAAATTAAAAACTGTTACAAGATTTTGTAACAGTTTTTAATTTGTTTACAATATTCAAATATAACTATGTTAATCAAGATAAAATCTCAGGTCAATTTGGTCAAATCAATACAGTATATTCCCACTGAGCTCACTTATCTCATTTATTCGTATATAAATTCCAAGAATTTCATCTCTTTGTTACCACATTATCAGATTTTATACTAGTTATAGGTTCTAATGCTACAACCATGTTTTCTTGCATTTTAATTTTTTTAGTATCTGGATGTGGCCAATTGAATATATGAGGTGATTCATGAACCTTAATTCATACTCAATGACCAGTTAAATTTTTAATTACTGAAAATCAATCATTTTCAACAATATTTTGAACTGACTTAGAAAAATTAAAAACAAAAGATCATGGATTTAATAAATTATAACTTCTATCCAATGCTTCTTTTGTAGTTTCAATCAATTTATAAGCTTCTGAATCCTTAGATTCTCATCATACAACTACAGAGAAGGCTGAATCAGTTATTCATTTATTATAAATCACTCAACAATCTACTTTCAATAAGTCTCAATCCTTCAATACATAATCATCTGGTATTCAATGTACTACACAGTCATTCACTGATAAACAAAGATTAGCTGGAAATCACATATATCATTTAAATGCTCATTTAATATTATTTTTATCCATATAATCCTGAGCTATATTTTCTAGTTCAATAAGTTTTACTCAGGGCTTTATAGATGATTTAATAATACTTAAAATCTCAGTTAGATATTTACCACTTTCTTTAATGTTATTTATCTGTGTATTATTTTTTATAATGGGCTTTCACATAAAATAATATTAATATTAAATTTATTCTTCATCATCATCAAATTCCTCAGGATCATCTGTAGCTTCTGGGTCTTCTTCTTCTGATCATTCTAGATAAGCTTCAAGCATATCTTCAATTACATAACCCCATATTTCTTTTTCTTCTATATCAGGATAATTTTCTTTATAAATACTTATTATATCAGATAGTATTTTATCTGTAGCTTCTGAAACATTTGCATTAATTGTAATATCTGTAATTTTATTTTCTTCTGTCATTTTATTATTATTGATTTTAATTTATAAATATAAAAAGTATTATAAATACTATAACACAATATTCAAGAATAATTTTAGAAAAAGTTTTAAGTTGAAAAATTCCAATAAATATTTATAAGTATATGCAAACATTATTTATTATCTAACATAAAAATTGTGCCTGCTAAGAAAAAAAGAAGAAAGAATAAGAAGATTGTTATAAATAAATATAAAATTTGAATACCATTGATATTAATATCAATCGCATTTTTTTTTAGTAAAACTATGGCCGAAGGCTCACCATTATTCCTAATATTAGCTTTGCCTAGTTATTTCTTGTTCTGAGAATACTGAAGCATATTCTTTTTTTGAGTATTATTTGCTCTATGAGCATATATATTAATAAATGAAACTGTATTAAAATCTTGAATATTTAAAAAAATATCATTATTAATTATATTAGCAACTTGAATAATAAGCTTTCCTATACTAGATTGATGATGATCAGCATGAATAGATACTAGTAAATGATGATGGTTGTGATATATAGCAATATGGTGAGTTAGTTTTTTACTTTGATGACAAGTATTTGCAATTCAAGTATTTTTTATAGCTTTATTTTTACTTACTATTGCTTGGATATTATATAGTTTGAAAATTAAAATAAAAGCTCCAAAATTTCAATTAGACATAAAAGAGAAAAAAGAAATAAAAAAAGAAGTGAAGTCTAAAGTAAAAAATGATAAGGACAAAAAAACAACTGAAAATAAATGACTATTTTTCAATAAAGGAAATAAAGAAGAAAATAATAATAAATCAGTAGAAAACTGAAATTCAGCTGAGAAAGATACACTCAAGACATTACTAAAACAAAAAGTACAAGACAAATACAATGATAACTCACACAAAAAAGATGTAGTAAAACAGAAAATAACATTTCCTGAAGACAAACCTAGCTTTGATATTAATGTGCTTCAAAAATCCAAAGATCCTTGAAAATATGAAATTGATGATAGTTTCTTGATGGAAAAAGCAAGTGCAATAAGAAATAAACTAGAAGAATTTTGAATACCTGTAAGTATTGAATGATATAATATATGACCTACAGTAATACAAATAAAGATAAAACCTGAAGCCTGAATTAAAATATCTAAAATTGAAAATTTAAAAAAAGACTTATCACTTTGACTTAAAACTAAATCGTTAAGAGTACTTGCTCCTATACCATGAACAGAATTTGTATGAATAGAGATAGCAAACCCAAAACCACAAGTTGTTACATTAAATGAAACTCTTGGATCTAGCGAATTTGGCTCACAAATATCCAAATCTCTTACAAACTTATCACTTTGAAAATGAATAGACTGAAATATAAGTATAAAAGCATTAGAAAAAATGCCACATTTGTTAGTAGCATGAGCAACTTGATCAGGTAAATCAGTATGAATAAACGACTTTATCCTATCATTAATTTACCAAAACAATCCTAGTGAACTTAAATTTATAATGGTAGATCCAAAACAAGTTGAATTAGGTATGTATGAATGAATACCATACCTACTATCTCCTATAATAACAGAACCAGAAAAAGCAGTAAAAGTTCTAAAACGAGCTGTAGAATTTATGAACAACAGATATCAAAAACTAAAAAAATTAAAAGTAAGAAATATAGATCAATACAATAAAAAAGTAGAAAAAGAAGAAAAAATGTATCGCCTTGTAATAATTATTGATGAGCTTGCTGATTTAATGATGAGCTGAAGCAAAAAGGATACAGAAAACTATATAGCAAGAATAGCACAAATGGCTAGAGCTGTGTGAATACATTTGATAGTAGCTACACAAAGACCTTCGGTAAATGTTATAACATGAGTAATTAAAGCAAATATACCTACAAGAATAGCATTTGGTGTAGTATCAGTAGTTGATAGTAGGACAATATTAGACAGCAAATGAGCTGAAGATTTAGTATGAAGATGAGATATGCTATATATGGATACTAGTACAAAATTCCCTATAAGATTACAAGCTCCATTCGTTGATACAGATGAAACTGAAGATGTTGTATCAAAAATTAAAGAAAAATATATGAAATGATTGAAAGAAGAAGAAATATATCATCCAGAAATAATAAATATACTTGAATCAAAACCAGAAACATGAGACTCTTGATGATCATGAGATGATGATGAATTAGTTGAACAAGCAATTCAAATAATAGCTGAAACAAGAAAAGCAAGTGCAACAATGCTTCAAAGGAAACTATGAGTTTGATTTGCAAGAGCTGCAAGGATAATGGACATACTTGAAGAAAGATGAGTTGTATGACCAGCTGATTGAGCCAAACCTAGAGAGATATTTGTTTAAAATTAATCTCATCTAATTTCTATAAGAACATCCAAAAGGTCTCACCTGGTTGATTCCCTAAATTCTCAGTCATCGCTATAAGCTATAGCTTTCAGATAATGTCTTCTAGAATCATCCAATTGACCATTTTCATAATAATAATCACCTAATGCCCTAAAAATATAGTCCCTAGGATATTCTTGTGATATAAACCTTAAGTATCTATAAGCTATATCATATTCTTCTCTTGCAAAATGAAGTCAAGCTCTTGCATATCTACATACTCATAATTCTTCTCATTCCAAATCTTGATAACAAGCAGTAATATACTCCCTTACTGTTGAGGTATTTCTAAAAAATAAAGAAAAATCAGATTCAAAAAATGATTCAGAATAAAAAAGAAAATCAAAAAATGTATAATAATCAAATTCATTTAAAGGCCTATGTAAATTTAATAATTTTTCAAAAGAATCAATCATCCTATCATTATCATCAATATTGTAGTAAGCAATACTTAAATATCTAATAGCGTCTTTTTTATAGTTTCATTCATTAACCTGAGACAAGTTTCCTATAGCTCTTTGATTCCTTCACTGCCAAAAATAGTTAGTTCACATATAAAAATTATAAGTATCAGAATTTCAGGAATCTATATTAAGAAGTTTATCAAAATATTTATTTGAAGTATCTGCATTTCATAAAACAAAATTTGAATATCAAATAACTTGATTTGCTAAGATGTAATTTGAATTTTCTCTTAGAGTTCGTTCAGCTACTCTTTCAGCTAAAGAAAAATATCAATGTTGAAGCAATACAAATGAAACTAATCATTGCTTATAATAATCTGGTGCATCTTTGAATTTATGATACTGTCAAATAGCAATTTCTAAATCTGAATTTAAACTATCATAATTTGGATCATTAGAGATGGAGTTCACCTTAGATATAAAATTATCAAAATTCATATGAATAAGGTCTACAATAGCCTCATAAAAAATATAGTCAGTCTCGGATATCATCTCTTCTTCATAATACTCATCTACTAATGATTGAAAAGTAGAGATATTAGATCTAGTAAAATCAATTGAATTTATAAATACATACAAAACAAGATTTGGATCAAAATCCAAATAAGTTAATCACTCATCTAAATAAATTTCATATAGATGATTAAATGCATCTTCAAACATATAGTTATCAACTAATAAATCTATCAAGCTTGATAAAACTTCAATTGATCAATCTTGCTCATACAAAGCTTCAAGAATCTCAATATATCAAATATCATCAATCCTAGAAGTATCTAATGAATCAATATCTATATCATCTTCTCAGACAGCAATATCATCTATATGTATATCTATATCTTCATCTTCTTCTAAAAGATCTTCAGATTCAGATAGATCTCAAGTAAGATTATCAGAACCTCATTCCTCATATTCATCATAAAACATTTCATCAACATCGTCAAGTTGAGATGATATCTCATACATATCACTTTGCATTTGTGATTCTGTTCTATGTACAAGATAAATAGTAATTAGAGCAAAAACTATAAATATTAAAAACATTATTTTCAAAAATAGTTTTTTTGACATAATTTATATATAAATATTATAAAAAATTCTTAAATAAAGAAGCTGCAGCAATCATAGAAGCATTATCTGTACTATATACTTTTTTTGCTGGCCTAAACAATTCAAAATCTAAAGACTTTTCTCTAATATATAAATCCAAATATTCATATAACCTATCATTAGATGAAACTCCTCAAACTATACACAAAGCCTTTGCATTATATTTCTTTCATGCAGATATTAGTTTTTTGGATAATACTTTTATTACTGATTCTTGGAAAGAAAATGCAATATCAGAAATAATACTTTCATCTAAGACAAGATTAGAATCTTTTATTTCCTTTAATAAATAAAATATTTTTGATTTAAATCAAGAAAAAGAAAAATTAAACTCATTTTTATTTAAATAAACTGGTTTAATATAATAATCTTCATTATAAGTTCATTTTTTTGCCATTTCAGAAATCCAAGGTCATCAAGGATATGGTCATCATAACATTTTGGAAACTTTATCAAAACATTCTCAAGCTGCATCATCAATAGTTTTTCATATATGAATAAGCTCTAAACCATTATTCAATTTAGTTCTTGAAAAAATTCATTCATAAAATGATTCATCATATGATTTATCTGTAAGTACATAAACATCATTGTGTCATCAACTAGCAGTAAGAAATACAGCTGGCAAACTAATATCTTTTATATTTCTATCCAAAAAAATTGAAAATATATGTCAATGAATATGATTTTCATATATTACTTTCTTTCAAAAAAACTCTCATAAAAAATTTGCAGCTGTTTTTCAAACCAATAAAGATCAGGGAAGACCAGGCTTAGCAGTCACAGAAATAAATTCACTAGATTTTATAGCATCAATTCAAACTGAAGAAATTAAAGATATTATTTTTTCATTATGTAATCTAGATGCAATTTCTGGAACAACTCATCAAAAACCTAAATGTTCCTTTATTTGCGAATAACTTTTAAGCTTTTTTGAAATAATATTTCAATCATATAGATCAACTAATCATACAGAAGTATCATCACAGCTTGTTTCAATAGCAAACACAGAAGTCAAAGTATATAAGTTTAAAAATATAAATCTAAAAAAGAATTTAAATAAATATAGGAAAAAATCAAGTTAAATAAAAGATAAAAGAATTTAAAATAAGTTTGAATTTTCTATTGAAATTTAAATTAAAAACATTAATATAAGCATCACATTTGAACTGGAGAGGTGGCTGAGTGGTCGAAAGCGGCGGTCTTGAAAACCGTTGTCCGAGCAATCGGACCGTGGGTTCGAATCCCACCCTCTCCGCCATTTAAAATAATAATTAATTAATGTATATTAAAAAAAGGCATAAAAAAAACTTTTTAAATATATTAGTTTCAAGTTCTACTCTAATATGAGTTAGCTACTTTATTGTCTTTGCAGAAAATTATGAAACTGAAAATAGAGAGCACTGAGTAAGTGCTGATTTTTTAGAAATTAGAGAAAACTGAAACAATTGAGAAGTTCAATTTAGTAATATAATTGTATGAGACTTTTCAGATAGATTTACATATATTGTTCAAAGTTGAGAATCTCTGTCAACTATAGCAAGCAGATTTTGAACTACTGTAGATAATATAAAAACTGTTAATGATTTGAGTTCAAATGTGATAAGAGAAGGACAAAAATTAACAATATCGCAAGAAGAATGAATAATATACCAACTAGAAGAACAAATAACTCTAAAAGAGTTTACAAATAAATATTCTTTTGATATTGATAATATTAAATCAATAAATTATATATCTGATGATGACTCTGTTCTAGAAGAGTGAAGCGAATTATTTATACCTATATCAAAGTCAGAAGCTGTAGATATATGATTAGTTGAAAGAGAAGAGCAAGTTGTAGCTCAACAGCAAGAAACTCAAACTCAAGAACAAGAAACTCAAACTCAACAAACTACAAGTTCTTGAAGCAGTTGAGAAATAATAAATAGACGATATTACAATCCTCAAGTAAATAATTGATTTTATGCATGACATTGTACATGGTATGTAGCTGATAAGTTATTTGAAGAACATAGACCTTGGTGAGGTAATGCAAGAGACTGGTACCACAATGCTCAAGCTGCATGATATCCAGTATGACAAAGTCCTCAAGAATGAGCAATAGTTGTTATAAGATATTGAGCTGGCTATCGAACAAGTTATTGACATGTAGCAATAGTAAAAAGTATAGATTGGGAAGATAACAAAATTTTAATTGAAGAGATGAATTATTCTTGAAGATTTATAGTTACACAAAGACGAGTACCTATGGATAATAGAATCACATGATATATATACTATTAAAATGAAATACTAATTTATCAAAAATTTAAGTTGATAAATTAGTATTTTTTCTTATATTTTAACTATTTAAGTTGGTTATATAATATATAATATGTTATTTAATAATAAAAAAAGCAAGTTTAAAAAAGTTAAACTTATGACAAAAAAAAGGTGAAGACCTAAAAAGAAAAATAGTAATAAATGGAAAATTTGGTCATTTATTATTTTATTTATAATTATAATGCCATGAATAATATGATGAGCATGGTTTTATAATAATATAATTTTAGAACTTCCTGATATTGCTGAAATTGAAGAAATTCAATTCTCTGAAACTAGTAAAATTGTTGACAGAAACTGAATTGTATTATATAAATTATATGAAGAAAATAGAAGTTATGTAAGTTTTGATGAAATTTCAGATGATATGATAAATGCAATAATATCAGTTGAAGATCAAAATTTTTGGAATAATCCATGAATAGATATTAGATGAATTATAAGAGCATGAATTCATGATATTACAAATCTGTGACAAGACCTTCAAGGAGGATCAACTCTTACACAACAATTAATTAAAAATCTATTACTTACTCCAGAACAAACTATTGAAAGAAAATTACAAGAAATAGTTTTAGCAATAAAATTAAATTGACACCTAAAAGAGCAAATCATTGAATCACACTGACAAATGGATGAAGAACTTCTTGATAGAAAAGTTAAAGAAAAAATTCTTGAACTATATTTGAATTATGTATTTTTATGAAACAATGCATATTGAGTAGAAGCAGCTAGTCAAACTTATTTTTGAAAATCAGCAAATGAACTAGATATACTTCAATCATCAATCATAGCATCACTTCCTAGATCTCCATGAGCAGTAAATCCTTATAACAATACACATAGACTTATGTGACAAATTGTAATAGAAGATAGTAACTGAAATATAGTGCCAAATGAATGAGAGATATTAAATATTGCTATAGAATGAATTGAAGAAAGACTTAACAATAGTTCAGTAACATTTTATCAGGATACAAATAGGTTAATTGAATTTCTAAGGTGATTATTAGACTTTAGTGAAACTTATGAATGAGAAAGCTATAATATATCTTATAACCCTTGAAGAAAGGACCTTGTACTTGCAAGAATGTATGCAGACTGATACATATCACAAGAAGAATTAAAAAAAAGTATAATAGAATGATTTAATTATCCTTTTAAACAAAGAAGAACTGATATAAAAGCACCACATTTTGTATTTGAAATTGTAAGACAGCTTGAAGAAAACTACCCTTTAGAAGCTTTAAAAAGATGATGACTTACAATAAGAACTTCATTAGACTATGAAATACAACAAAAAGCAAAAAAATCTATAAAAGATAATATGGATTATATAGAAGAAAGATGATGAAATAATTCAGCAATGATATATGTAGATACAAGAAACTGAGATATACTAGCATATGTATGATCAAAAGATTACTTTAATCAAGAAATAGATTGAAATGTTGATATAATAAGATCAAATAGGCAACCTTGATCTGCACTAAAGCCACTAGTATATGCAAAATGAATACAAAGGGAATGATTAACACCAGATACTCCAGTTTATGATATACCTATGGAAATCTGAGATGATGAACCAGTAAATTCAGATTGACAATTTATGTGACTTATACCACTAAAATATGCATTAGCTCATAGTAGAAATATACCTGCAATTAAAATGTATTTTGCAGCATGACAAGAATCAGCTGTTAAAAACTTTTTTTGAGATTTATGATTTACAACATTTAGAGAAGATACAGATTACTGATATCCAATAGCACTAGGATGATGAGAGGTTAAAATGTATGAATTAGCAAAAGCTTATTCTCACCTAACAGCTGATTGAAATCCAGCAAAGATAAACCCAATACTAGAGATTACTTGAGCAGATTGACAAATAATGTATAGGAAGACTGTAGAACATAAAGAACAGGTGATATCAAATTGAGTTGCTTATATAATATGGGAAATATTATCAAATCCTGATAATATGCCTAGTTCATGGAGAAATAATTTTGCATTTAATTGAATAGATTTTTGAATAAAAAGTTGAACTTCAAATATAAGAGAAAGTGATTGAAGAAGATTACCAAGAGACTGATGGCTTGTAAGCTATACACCATCTAGTGTAGCAATATTTTGGGCATGAAATACTAGATGAGAAGCATTACAGTCATGAGCATACTGATGATGGTTGAATGCTGGTTCATGGAGAGAGTTCTTTTGACAACTAAGAGATGAATGAATAATAGAAAATGAAGAGATATCTCCATCAGAGATTAGAAATATATCAATATCTGAAATATCATGAAATAGAGCTTCATGATCTACTCCTCTAGCACTTATAAATAATACTGTATGATACATAAATAATATGCCAAGTGATGATGATGAATCAATAGAAACAGTTCAAATAGACAGTATGTGTGATTGAAAAGTTAGTAATTTAACTCCATCAAGTGCAATAGATACTGCTTATATAATAGAACCTAGTACAATAATGCCTAACGATAGGGATATTGATGATATAATTGAATGGCGAGAAAATAGATGAAAAGAAGAATATTCAGAAAGACTATGAAATAAAGTACTTCTAGAAGAACCAAATGAAGCATGTGAAGAAAGAGAAAGAATACAAGAAGAATGAACAATAAGTTTAGAATTAGTAAACCCTGAAAACTGACAAAATATAAATAAAAACTTCTCTATTTGGTATAATATAAGTTCACCATTTAATATAGAAAATATAAGTGTAGAAATGGACTGAAATCAAATTTATAGTCATAACTATTCAAGCAATAGACAATCAGTATCTGATATACAAAATATAAACCTTGATGATTCCATTCAATATTGAAATAAAGAAATAAATATAACTGTTCGTGACTCTGAATGATATACAGATAATCAAACAATAGATATTAATCTTATAGAAGAGAACAATACTACACCGTATCTAAGTAATACTAGAAGTAGGGTAACACAAAACGAGAATGATGAGTATCAATATGTATTACTATTCAGAGATGATACATCTTATGTTGAATGATGAACAATCCTAAAAGATTGAGAAATAATATATGAATTTGATTGAAATCTAGCTAACTTTAGTGTAGATAATAATGAATGAATTCAGTATGAAATATATGATATAGATTGAAATATATGAGAATGAATAATTGATCTTTAGTAAAAATATAACAATAAAAAAAATAGCTAATAAATTTATTAGCTATTTTTTTTAACTTAAGATAAAAATTATTTATTCTTATCTAATTCTAATTCTTTTACATTATTATTAATAGCAAACTTATAAGCTAAAGGAGCAGCTAAGAATATAGAAGAAAAAGTACCTGCAACAACTCAAATCATTAAAGTAAATGCAAATAGTTGTATAATTCATCATCAGAATATATACATTGAAATCAAAACAATTAATGTTGAGAAAGATGTTGCCAATGATCTCCTCATAGTTTGCCAAACACTTTTTTCAAATACTTGCTGGAAGTCTACAGATCATTCAATCAGCTTATTTTTATTAAGTCATATATTCTCTCTAATTCTATCAAAAATAATAATTGTATCATTAATACTATAACCCATAATTGTTAACAATGCTACTATAAATATTAAGTCAACTTGTATTGCATGATTAAAAAACATAAATAATCAATAGGCTCAAGCTGGAATTATTATATCAAATAATAAGGTAAACATAGTAATCAAAGCTAAAACTCAAGGAGACAAATAATCTCTAATTCAAGAAAAAGCAAACAACATATATATAACAATAAATATAAGTCAAAAAACTATAGCAAGTATTGCAGACCTTTTCATCCAATCTCAAATACTTGGTCATATTATAGAAGTTTCTAATATATCCCCATCATCAGATATATATCAATTGTCATGCAGGTAGCTTCTTACAAGCCTTGAAACATTATCTACTTGTTCATCATCTTCAATATCAATTTCCAAAAGTATTGAAGGATATCACTGTCTAGATCATATTCACACTCATGGAGACTCAAATCATTCATTTTCTAATACTTGAGTAATTCAATCAGTAGTAGCTCACTCATCCTCTATTTGAGTATCTATAGTAATTTCCATTCATCAAGTAAATTGAATTGAAAGTCTTAAATTTGAAAAGAATAAAAATGCAGCTACTACTATAAGAATAATAGATGCCAATATCCAAGTATAGGATTTACTAATAATATTAAACAAAGGAGTCATTTAAAATTTATTTATTTATTAAATTCATAGCTTTTCACAAGCAGATTGTGCAGAATTTTCTTGAGCAGTTTTTTTTGTCTTTCAAAATCAAACTCACATTAAACTCTTATCAACATAAACATTACATTTATACTCTATTACATTTCATTTATCATCTATCTTACTATTAATATTTTCATAATAAGGAACATTTTTATAATTTTTTTGAGAATATTCCTGTAAAAGTGTTTTATAACTTTTTACATTTAACTCTTTTATTTTATCTAGTTTTATGAATATATATTTTTGAATAAAAGATTCAAGACTATCTAATCATAAATCTAAATATATATATCACAATAAAGCTTCCAAACAATCAGATAAAATTGAATTTTTAGTTCTTCATCAAGTCTTTTCTTCTCAATGTCAAAGAAAAACCATATCATCTAATCAAATATCAAGAGCAACTTCAGCTAAATTTTCCTCTCTTACTAAAGCTATTTTATATAAAGTAAGTTCTGATTCTGGTTTTGATTCATAACTTAAATACAAAAGTTTAGATATCACACAACCCAAAACTGCATCTCATAAGAACTCTAACCTCTCGTTATTTTCTAGTTCATATGGCATATCAGCTGAAAAACTCTTATGAAAAAAAGATATCATCATAAGTCTTTCATCATTTATATTATCAGTATTTAATCACAAAGATCACAAATAATTTTTATACTCACTAATTTTATCTTCTGCAACTTTTGGAAACATTTTTTTTAATTAGATCTAAAATTAGTTAATAATTTTATGTCAAATTCAATTAATTAGCTTATAACTTGACTCGTCTCAATATTTTTTTGATAACATAATCATTTCATTCAAAATTATTTTCTTAGGAGTTCAAAAAACTTGATTTTCAATATATCACAAAAGAAAAATTGTTTTATCAATAATATCCATTTCATCATAATTAAATGTTTCAGCATATTTATCAACTAATTCTTTTAACTCGTCTTTATACTCAGCATATCATACTATCATTTTTCTTACATAATCAAAGTCTATATTGAAACCAGGTTTAGCAAAAAAATTATCAAATATGTACAACACATCTTCTTCAAGATCCTCAAATGAATAAAAACTTTTTATAGAAGATTTTATTGCATCTACATCAGCTTCACTAAGCTCAGTCCAATTAACAACTTTCTCAATTTTTAAAATATCATTAAAAAGAATATCTTCATTTCAAAGATATTCTATAAAACATTTTTGATAAAAATAAACAAACACTATTTTTCTTGAAACAATTCTAGATCTAATATCCATAAAAAAATTAATAAGATACAAAGCTATATATTCACTATTCTTCTATTATTTCTTCTTTTGATTTTGACTTAATAGTTATAACTTGTTTTCAAGCATAAAAACCACAATGAGGACAAACTCTATGTGATAATTTTTCTCAATTACAGTTACTACATTTTGTAAAAGTTGCTTTCTTAGAAAGCTTTTTTATAGCCTTAGTTTGCCAAGTACTATGCCTAATTTTTTTCTTAGATATAGATGTTTTTTTCTTTGGTACAGCCATTATAATAGATAAGATTATTAATTAAATTTTGAAAAATGATTTATGAATTTTCATTATCAACAACATCAACAACAGTTTTAAGATATTTTCTTCAATCAAACCTTTCATATTTCTTTTTTCTAAAAGAAACTTTTCAATCAGTTTGTGCATGAATAGTAAAATCTTTTGTTACATAAACATTCTTTCATGCCTTATATTTATCTCACTTTTGTCTAATTATTACATTACCAGCTTTTGCTGCTTGTCATCAAAACAATTTGACTCATCTATACTTAGGATTAGAGTCTCTTAAGTTCTTTGTACTTCATGCTGCTTTTTTGGTTGCCATTAGTATTTTTTATTAAAATAAAAATTTTTACTGAATAAACACTTTTATAATGATTTATTTAAAGTTTTCAAGATATTTTACAATTTTTTATTAAATGGCACGACCAGGAATCGAACCTGGATTCCAGTCTTCGCAGGACTGTGTCCTATCCTTTAGACGACCGTGCCATATTTATAAGTTTTAAAACTAACAATCAGTTATCTCTTCATCTATTGAAAAAGAAATATTTCTTTCTATTTTATCAAGCTTGATAAGCTTATTTGGATAAGTTATAGCCTGAGTAACAATACAAGAATCTCAAGGTTTTTCATATATTACATCAAATATAACCTCATCATTATAATATGATATATTATCTATACTGATAGAATATCATCATGTATTTCTTTCTCACATTGAAATAAAAATATATGTATTATAATCAAAATCAAATAAATCACTGTCTATTCAATATTCATATATATCAGATTCTCAATTAAAAATCAAGTTATTTTCATAACTAATTAGTTCATCAGGAAGATCAATTTCCATTACAGTATAATCAATACTATCATCTTTAGTATAATCTTCTGAAATATAGTTTAGATAAGTAAAAACTCAAATAAAAAAAGCACAAAATAACATAATAAACAGCAATACATTATCTTTCATATTATTTATTTTTCATAATAAAAGAATCCTTAGAATCCAAGAATCAAAAAAACATTTCTTTAAAATTTGATTGCAGTGAGTCCTCAATAAGATTCATGTTAAGCAAATTATGTTTCCAAGCAATTATTTTCTTAAAAGATCTTTTCTCAAACTCATTATTTAAGTCAGTAAACAAGCTAAGCCTATGAAAAAGAACTAAAAATGCAATATCAACAAGTGAAAATTTCTTACTAAAATATCAAGAATCATCTATCAAAGATTCAAAATGCGATATTTTATCAAAGAATTCATTTTTTGAAAGATCATAAGCCCCCTGTGATTTAGCAAAAAAGATTGAAGACATTTTCAAAATCAATTCATTTGCAAAAACAAGATAAGATAAATGAAATGCTCTATCAACACTATCACTAGGTAACAAGTCTGAATTTGAAAAATCATTTAAAAATTCATTAATAACAATACTTTCAAATAAGAAATTTCCATCTGCCTCAAGAAGAGGGACTTTTCACAAAGGTGATGCATCATCAAACCATTCTGGCTTATTTTCTAAATTTATATAATTTACTTGATAATCAAGATTTAAATATTTTAATAATATTAAGCTTGATTGACCAAAAGGACATATAGGAAAAGTATATAAGTTAAGTTTCATCAGCGACAAATTTAATTTTTAAATATTACTTAATTTTTCAAACTCTTAACATATCATAATCAGATTCTTCAATAATTCAATCAAAATCAAGCACTGAAATTTCTCAATTTTTGAACATTTTTGAAAGCTTTGATTTACTTATATCTAATACTTCATTTAATTTTCATTTTGCTTTTAATAGTTCTGTAAGTTTTTCTTCAGATAATATTTTATAATTTTTAATTTTAGATATTGAAACATAAGAATCATTTGAATAAAGTCTTTTGAATCAGTTTTTATCAGCATAAGATACAAGTAAATTTTTTATATTATCTTTTTCTAACTTTATTTCATTTGCTTTTTTGCTTAGTTCAACATAATCTTTTACAAGTGACTTTACTGTTTTTTCTCACAGATCATCTACAAACTCATCATCAGCATTAACATGAGAAAAAAGAGGACAAATACTTTTAAATTCACAAAACCTACATCAAGGATTTTCTATAGCTTGAAATTCATCTTTTTGTCACATATTAAAATTAAATCTTTTGGTTTCTATTTCATTTATCACAGATTTATATTTTTCTACAATAGGATTCAATAAATCATCAGTAATTTCCCAAGAATCCAATATATCAAAATGCAAAAAATGTAAGCTTGCATATATTTTATCAAAATATTTTCAATATTTCTGTTTTACTCAAAATGCATATAAAGTTTGTTGTTCATACAAATCCTCTTTTTCATAACTTGGTAAATTTTTATTTGTTTTATAGTCATTGATTATAAAATCATTTCATAATTTATCAAGCCTATCTATTATTCATCTGAATTTAATATTTTCATCCAGATTAAAATAAATATTTTGTTCAGTACTTATTACTTTTATATCCTCAAAAGGATAATGCTTATTATAGTAAGAAGATATATAAACCTCTCACCTAGTAACAAAATCAGATATCTGTGCGTCTCATTTCACAACTATTTCTTTATTTTCCAAATTATAATCCCATAAATCTTTATAATATTTCAGATAAAAATCCAAGTCATTTTTCTTAAAGTTATTCACATCATTATATAATTTTTCCAAAACAGAATGAACAATATTTCACAAAACTAAGTCTGCTGTAGTTTCAGGGTCTTCCATTTTAATTTTATCTATATACTTATATCTATAAGCTAATGGACACTTATTATATAATTGTATCTGAGAAAAAGAATAAAGTCACATATACTAGATTATTATTTTTTAAAGTTTATAGTAATCATTATAAAATGGAGCTATAGCAGCCTTAAAAGCAGTTGCAAACTCATCTCTTCTAGTAAACATATCATCTGACCATGCTCACATACTTCAGTTTTCACTTCTAATATCTACTGATCATGATAGTTCTCACATAACATCTCACAATTCTTTTCAGTGTACATATAACTCAGTCTCAACTAATTTTGGAACTTCCATCATAGGAGAAAGACCAAAATGTCATTCTCATTCAGAATTTAAAATGTATACTGATCAAAATATATATTTTTTTCACATAAAATCAGTAGTTCATCATTCAATTCATACATAATAATCAGCTTCAATTCATTTATCTTGCAAATTTCTTGCTCTATTTTCTGCACCTTTCATAGTTTCTTCAATAGATAAAGGCATATCAGATACATCAGAAGGCACCTTTTCCAATACATAACTTATCTGATCAGATATATCTTTTAAGTAAGGTGTATTATTAACTCATTCCTTAATTCATTCAACTTTTGGTTCCCTTAATGTTCATATTGCTATTTTCATAATATTTATAATTTTAACATTAAATAATAAGTTATTCAAGGAGAGCGGGACTTGAACCCACAACTGAGGTGTCGAAGACCTCCGTGTTCCCAATTACACCATCCCCTTATATTTAGAACTTAGAGTTTAGGACTTAGAGATTTAATTAAAGTATATTCAAAGTTAATTATTTATTCTAAAGATTCCTTTAGTGTCTATTCACTAATCTCTAGCTAATTAAATTTTCTCATTTTTTTTAGATATCTTCTATAAGCCCAACTATCAGCTCACTTATAAACAAAATAAACTTCTCAACTATTAGCTTTTCTTATTGCTCTATAACCATCTGGATCTTCTCTTGCTGATGTTTTATCACAAATAAGTTTTCAAGAACGAAAAAACCAAGTGTAAACATTTCACTTGGGGTTTTCATAGTCTTTTTTTTGTCAATCCAAATTTGAGCTAGAAGAACCTACAAGCTTTTTGAGTTTTTCAGCTTGTTTTTTTTGCTTTAAAATTCACATTTTATTAGTTCTACTAGCCATTAGTTAAGTAATATTATCTAATAAATAACTACTGTATTAATTCAAGTATCTCATCATCCATAGGTTCTGTTTCTGAAAGAAAGTAATCTACCAACTCTCATTCTCTATTTACAAAATACTTTTGAAAATTCCACTCAATTTCTGAATCTTTCAATCAATTATATTCTTTATTTGTAAGTCGGTTATATATATCATGCTGATCCTCTCAAACAACATCAATTCTAGTAGATAAAGGAAATGTAATTCAAAATGTAGAATCACAAAACTCTTGAATATCTTCGTCATCTTCAAATTCTTGACCTGCAAAATTATCTGAAGGAAATCAAATAACTTGTAAATCTCAACTATATTGCATATGAAGTTCTTGCAGTCACTCATATTGATAAGTATATCAGCATTGAGAAGCAGTATTCACTAGTAATAAATTTTTTCATTTATAATCAGAAAAATCTATTTGTCATCAATCAATAGACATAACAGATAAATCATAAAAACTTGAAGAATCCAAATCAGAATAATCATTCTCATCAATAACCTCCTCTTCTCATGAAATATAAAGAACTGATGCAAAAATAAAAAATCAAACAAATAAAGAAATTACAGCTATAAATATATTATTTTTCATAAGCAGATTATTAATATAATAAAACTAAATAAGTTATAAAATTATAAATTATTTTTGCAATAGAAAATTTTAAACTATCTTATCAGCTTCTTTTTTCAATAAAATATTTAAAAGTACAGGAGCTATGAAAGTAGTCAATATAACAACAATAATTATAATACCAAACACCTCATTACTAATAGCTCAAATACCAAGACCAATACTAGCAAAAACAAGTCAAACTTCTCATCTTGGAGCCATACCCAATCAAACAATATGTTTATTTACTCAAGAAGCTACAAATCAAGAAAGGTATTTTCAAAGAAAAGCTAAGATAGTTAATAATAGTGATAATACAATCACATTTAAATCACTAAAAACTGTTAGATCAAGTTGCATACCTGTCATCACAAAAAATAAAGGTATTAACATCATTCATATAGGTTCTATCAAGTCTTCTAATTGTCTTCTCTCATGTCATTTCATTATTTTATTAAACCTTTTTCTTTCTTCATCTGTCAAAGATAAATCAGAAACATATGATTTAATATCATTAACAACATGAATATCTTTATAATACTTAAAATGAACTGGATCAAGTATCAAACCAGCAGCAAAAGCTCATATAATAGGAGCCAATCATGCTAAATCAGCCAAAAATGCAAATATCAAACAGAAACTTATTACAATAGTGAATTTCATACCAAGACCCGTACTAATTTTTGAGAATAATTTACTTGTATAGGACTCTAATAATTGACCTAAAGCAATAGCTCAAAATAGGAATATTATAGCCTGCATAAGTATAAATCATATTTCTCAAAAGTTTAATCATGCATCTGGATTTGTAACAATAGCAGAAACAACAGCCAATATCAAAAGACCTAATACATCATCTATTACAGCAGCTCAAAGAACAATTTGTCACTCTTTGGAATTTACTTTATTATGATCTTTGAATACTGACATAGTTATTCAAACAGAAGTTGCAGTAAATGCTGCTCATAAGAACAACCAAGTAGAAAGTCAGTCATCTGGCAGAAGCCACATACTTGCAAAATAACCAGCAACAAAAGGAAGTATTACTCATACTAATGCTACATTTATTGCTTTAAGTCACACCTTTTTCATTTTAGAAATTTCAGACTCTAGTCAAATTTGAAAAAGCAATATTAAGACTCAAAGTTGTGAAAGGAACATTAAAAGTTCATTTTCTTTTATTGCTTCAAAAAAGTTAATATTTAATAATATCAAATTACCAGCTATAACTCAAACCAACAATTGTCACAAAACAGGAGGAAATCATATTTTTTCTACTAATCATCATAATTTAGATAAAATTAGTATTATTGCTAGAGCAAAGAAAGTGAAAGCAACTGAGTATCATGCTATATCCTCTGGACCCGCTGCTCACACAAATGGTGTATATAATATTAAAACAACCAAAAGTCATATTATTAAATTATTTTTTCTTTTTAGAATATGAGAAAGTAAAGATCACATTTTCAAAATTAATTAATTTTTTAAAAAGCAATGCCACTTATACTCTTTTATTTAATAAAATCAATACAAAATATATACTTAAATTACTTTTTTAAGACTTTAACTGTCTTTCAATTAAGCAAATTTATAAGTTCTTCTCAGTCAAATCACAAATAATTAGAGTTATTATGAAGTGAATTAAGTAGATTATCCTTATAGTTTTTTGCAAGATTATTTTTAAAAAGTTCTATAGAAGATACATTTATTATGAAATCGATAAATTCCCAATCTTTAATACTGATTTGATATACAAATCAAGACTTAGATCTATTATAACTAAGCTTAATATTTAAACACTTTGATTCTAAATAAGAAAATAATTTTTCTATAAAATCATCTTTTCATAATAGTGATAGCTCCATTTTTAGGTGAATTTTACAAGAGTTAATTCATTCATCAACTATATTCATATCTCAATAAGCCCATATAAGTCATAAAACAAAAGAAAAAATTTCTACAATATTATCATTTGAGATAGAATTATCTATATCACATACAATATCATCAAAGCCTAGATTATTATCAAAAAAAATTCTATTTCACTTTTTATAAATCCTATTATCAATTCAATAAGAGAATAAAAGCTCATTCATTTCTTCAATATAATCAGAGTGGAATCAAGATAAATAAGTATCATAATTTGAAGTATACTCATCAAAATATTGATATATAGAAAATCAATAAGAAAAATAAAGCTTATTTAGATTAGATACATTTAAATGAGGTCTATCACAAACTTTAAAATATTCCATTCAATCTCAAAGCTGTTTTTGATTAATTAATTTAAATTTATTTTTATAATGAACTAATAAATATCATCAAATAAATAAATAAGATTCTTTAGAAATAGATATATCCATAAAATTAAATATGAAAAACTAAAGCTTCTTTCACTCAGTAATAATTTTGTACAATAAAACAATTTGAACAAAATTCATCATTATAGCAGTTCATCAATAACTAATAAATGGTAATGTAATACCTGTAAGAGGCAGTATATTTATATTAACTCAAATATTAATAAATGCCTGAACCATTATCAAAGATAATATTCAAATTCAAAGTATTCTATAATACTCATTATTAACATTCCTAAGTCATTTTATAAAGAAATAAGCCAACAAGAAATAAAGTGTAAGCAAAACTGAATTACCAATAAGTCATATCTCTTCGGAGAATGCTGCAAAAACAAAGTCTGATTGTGCAATTGGAATATATCAAAACTTTTGCAATCACTTACCGTATCAAGATCATAAAATTCATCATCAACCTACAGATGTAAGAGCTTGTTGAGTTTGCCAACCAATTCACCTACCAGTTTCATCAATTTCTGGATTAAAAAAATATTCAAATCTCACTCTAATATAATCAAACTGCATTCAAATATTATATGACAAAAATAATCACACAACAAGTAATGTTAGAACATATTTAATTTTACCTCAAGCATACCAATACATAATCAATGCAGTAGGGGCCAAAACCATCAAAGTTCACAAATCTGGTAAAGCAAGAAAAACAACAGATAAAATTCAAGTTAGAATTAAAAAACCAAAAAATCATGGAATAGAACTAAGCATTTTTTTCTTCCTTACAAACCAACCTGCGAAGAAAATAACAAATGCAGTTTTAAAAATTTCTGCTGGTTGAATAGTACCCAATCATTGAATATAAATCCATCATTTAGAACCAAATAATTCAACTCACAATGGAGTAAAAACCATTAATTGAAATATTAAAGCAAAAATTATAATATAATTTCTATAGTCTTGAATAAGCCTAAGTGGAATCTTATAAATAATAAAAGCAACTAAAAAAGCTATTGCTATACTTTGCAAATGCCTAAAAAAATAAAAATAATTGGAAGGCTCTAAATCTTCCAATCTAACAGTAAGCCTAAATGATTCATAAATACTTACAGAGTAAATAGCAAGTACTCAAAAAAATGTTAACAATAGTCATATTACAATTATATGCATATTTATAAGTTATGAAGTGTGAATTTAAAGTTTAAAGTTCATAATAAGCATTTATTTTAACATTTCAAGCAAAATTAAAAATTAGTTTAGTATAATTTTTTAAAAAAACACTTTTCCAAAATTAGATTATTATACAATCCAATTACAAAAAATAGTTCCACCAATATTGTGAAACTATCTGTAATTTTCGCTAATTATCCGGGAAAAAGTAGAGATTAGAGGCTAATTCTTTCAACTTTCAACCTTCACCTTTAAACTTTCAACTTTCAACTTTCAATTTTTTATCAAATACTTCATTCCATTTCCATTTCAATCAATTTATTCATTTCTCAAGCATATTCAAGAGGTAATTTTTTAACTATATCAGAAACGAATCAATTTACCAGCATTCATGCAGCCTTTTCTTCATCTATTCACTTTCACATAAGATAAAACAAACTATTTTCATCTATTTTTCAAGAACTTGCTTCATGAGCTACAATTGAATCTGCATTTAAACATTCAATATTTGGTATAGTATTACTAACTGATTTATCATCAATAAGTATAGCATCACATTCTGTTTTGTTTACAGCTCACTTGGCACTTGGCAATATTTTTACCATTCATCTATAATTATTTATTCACCCTCATTTTGAAATTCATTTACTAACAATATTAGATGAAGTATTTTTTCATATATGCAAAACTTTGGCTCAAGTATCTTGCACTTGCGACTCTGAAGCAAAAGCAACTCATAAATGATCAGCCTTACTATTGTTTCATTTCAAAATACTCATTGGATAAAGCATAGTCTTACCACTTCATAAATTTCATCAAATCCATTCAATATAAGCATTTTCTTGAAGAACAGACCTTTTGGTATTCAAATTATAAGTATCCAAAGACCAGTTTTCTACAGAAGAATATCTCATATGAGAATTTTTTCAAACAAATATTTCTACACACCCAGCATGCAAAGCACGACTATCAAATTTTGGAGCAGAACATCACTCTATATAATCGCACTGAGCATCATCTTCTACTATTATCAAAGTATGTTCAAATTGACCTCAATTAGCAGTGTTCATCCTAAAATATGCTTGCAATGGTTCATTTAATTTTACTCATTTGGGTACATAAATAAATGTCCCACCACTCCATACTGCACCATGTAATGCTGCAAATTTATGGTCATTAGGGGGTACAAGTTTCATAAAATATTGTTTCACTAAATCCTCATGTTTATGCAATGCCTCATTCATATCCTCAAAAATAATTCACTTATCAGACCATTTTTCTTTTATCTTATGATAAACCATAGATGAATCATACTGTCATCATGCTCAAGCAAGATATTTTCTTTCTGCTTCAGGAATTCATAATCTTTCAAATTTTTCTTTTATTTTAGGATCAACATCTTCCCAGTCTTTTGCATATTTTTCCATAGCTTCTGGCTTAGCAAAAAACATAACTTCATCAAAATTTAAGTCAGAAATATCTGGACCCCAACTTGGCACTTTAGTCTCATTGAATATTTTTAGAGAATTTAATCTATGTTCAAGCATCCATTCTGGCTCATTATTCTCTAGAGAAATTCTTTTTACTACATTTTCATCTATTCACTTTAGCATAATAGCATATTTCACATCCTCTGGCAAATTTATAAAGTTTTTTTCTGACATTAGTTAAGTCAATAATATATTTAAAATCATTTATTTCTTACTTTTTCTATTAGCTCTATTCATCAAGTTTCACTTATAGCTCAATCTTTAATAATAAAACTATTTTCTATATCAAGATATTCATATATATCAAAATAATGAGATATAATAATAAAACTAACTTCAGGTCAAGACATTGATTTAATAGTATTTCAAAGATCTCTAAGTGAATTTATATCCAATCAAGAATCTATCTCATCCAGTAAAATATATTTTGGGTTCAAAATTCTCATTTGAAGCAATTCTAGCTTTCTCTTCTCTCATCAACTAAAACCCACATTCAAATCTCTAAATAAAAAGTCTTTAGAAATTCACATTTCATTTATTATAGGCTCAATAAATTTTTTAAATTTCATAAAACTTAATTGTTTAGATTCTGGCAACCTAGCATTATATATCATCTTTAAAAACTCAAATAATTTGATTCAAGGTATTTCAGGAACATTTTGAAAAGCTAGAAAAATTCATTTTTGAGATCTTTCATCTGGAGACATATCCAAAAGATCTTCTCAATCAAGTTTAATAGATCAAGAATTAATACTATAATTAGGATGTCACATTATAGAAAACAATAAAGATGATTTTCATGATCAATTTTTTCACATCAAAGCATAATTCTTACCTAATTCAAAACTTCAAGTAAAATCACTAATAACATTATTATCATCAACACTAACACTTAAATTATTTATTTCTAACATATTTAATACAATTATTTATAAATTGTTATATAATAAACAAACTTTACCTAATTTTTAAGCTAGTTTATTTTATAGATTCTGCTTCTTTTCTTGCTAATTTATCCACAAGCTCATTCATTGGATTATTATTGTGAGCTTTTACCCAATTTCGTTCTATTTTATCAAATTTTTTAATCAGTTTACTTAATTCTTTCCATAAATCTTGATTTTTAACATCTTGCTTATTTGATAATTTCCAATTATTAGATTCCCATTTAGATAAGTAATTAGAAACTCAATCAGCAACATACTTACTATCTACATACATTTTAATAGGAATTTTATTACTTTTTAGTAAAAGTAATGCTTCAATCACAGCTCTTAATTCCATTCTATTATTAGTTGTATTTAACTCATATCAAGAAATTTTTTTAGAATTTTCTCAATACATTAATATTGCTGCATATCATCATGGTCAAGGATTTCAAAGACAACTTCAATCAGTATATATTTTTATATATTCCATCTTTTGACTTTTATTATTATTTTTTTATAATTAAATATTGTATATACAGTTTACAAATTTACAAAGCAAAATCAACATTATATGATAGAAATATTACTATTGTTACCGATCAGTTTACTTATATTGAATATATGGCTTTGGTTATTCGACAATATATTTAAATTTAAAGCTGATAAGATAAAAATATGAATAATAAGCATTAGCATGTGATTAATCTCATGATTGAGTATAATATTTTATGCTAATTTATTATGAGAATTAAGTCTAAATGAACTAATATTCACAAATACAAGTAACATAGATAATTTTAGTATATATATAGCATTTTGGATTTATCTATCAATAATTGTTCGAAGTATTAAGTTGATACTAAGTAAATTTAAAATTAGTAAGTTCTTTATAATTAATTATATCTTATTTAGCATAATATATCTTTTATCTTCATATATATGATTAAATTTAATAGTAGAAACAGCTATATTATATTATATATTTGTAGCATTCTGAGAAGAGTTTATGAAATACTTAATATGAGTTAGCTATTACGAAAAATGGAAAATAAGTAAGAATGATTTAATCTTATATTGAATATTAAGTGCTGTATGATTTGCTTTTGTAGAAAACATTGTTTATATGATTGGAATAATTTCAGGAGAAGAATTGATACCCGCATTAGTTGGATGAGCAAGTTTGTTACTAGTAAGATGATTAGTATGATTTATTGCACATATAGTGTTTACAGGTAATATATCATATATGGTACAAAAATGATTAAACAAAAATATGCTTATGGTTTATAGTATAATATGAATAATAATTTGAACAAATATTCACTTTATATATGATGTAATGTTATTAAAAAACTATTGAATAGTAGTTCCTTTATTAATAATAATTTGATATATTTGGATTAGTTATATATTTTATAATTCTGACAGCATATATATAAAACAAGTAAATTAAAATAAAATTTAAAACATAAAAAAAAGTGTCTTTTAAAGACACTTTTTTCTATATCAGTCAGTAATAATAATTAAAAGAGACAAGCCTAACTTAAGTATTTTAGCCATTTTATATATAGTTCTTTAGTTAAGAGATGGTCCATCCCCACGTTCCCGTAGGGATACCTTGTTACGACTTTACCCCAGTCGCTAGTTCTCTTCTCAACCCACATTGTGGATCTTCAAAGAGCCCTAACTCCCGTGGTATGACGGGCGGTGAGTGCAAGGAACAGGGACATATTCACGGCGGCATGGCTGATCCGCCATTACTAGCAATTCCAACTTCACGTAGTCGAGTTCCAGACTACGATCCGCACTTAGGATGGTTTTGGAGGATTTGCTCCACCTCACGGTTTCGCTTCCTATTGTACCACCCATTGTATTGTCTCTGACGCCCTGGGCATAAGGGCCATAGTGACCTGACGTCATCCTCTCCTTCCTCCCTCTTGCGAAGGCAGTCTACTTAGACATAATAACTAAGGACGAGGGTTGCGCTCGTTTCCGGACTTAACCGGACACCTTGCGGCACGAGCTGACGACGGCCATGCAGCACCTGTCACTTGGCTCCTAGCAAGCTAGGCACTCTTGTATTTCTACAAGATTCCAAGGATGTCAAGCCTAGGTAAGATTCTTGGCTTATTATCCAATTAATCGAGACAATCCACTGCTTGTGTATTCCCCCGCCTATCCCTTTGAGTTTCAGTCTTGCAACTGTACTCCTCAGGCGGCTCGCTTAACGCGTTAGCTTACGGCACTCCCTAAAAAGGAAACACCTAGCGAGCATAGTTTACAGCATGGACTACCAGGGTATCTAATCCTGTTTGCTACCCATGCTTTCGTCCCTCACCGTCAGGATAGTTATAGCTAACTGCTTTCGCTTTCGGCATTCCTCCCGATATCAACGGATTTCACCCCTCCACCGAGAATTCCATTAGCCTCTAACTACCTCTAGTTAAGCAGTATCTGCCCCCTCTCTCTGGTTGAGCCAGAGTTTTTGAAAGCAGACTTACAAAACCGGCTACGGACACTTTACGCCCAGTAATTCCGGATAACGCTTGCCACCTACGTATTACCGCGGCTGCTGGCACGTAGTTAGCCGTGGCTTATTCCTGGGGTACCGTCAGTCGTCTTCCCCCAGAAAAGGAGTTTACACCCCTTAAGGCTTCATCCTCCACGCGGAGTCGCTGGGTCAGGCTTTCGCCCATTGCCCAATATTCCCCACTGCTGCCCCCCGTAGGGGTATGGGCCGTGTCTCAGTCCCATTGCGGCCGATCAACCTCTCAGTCCGGCTACCCGTCATAGCCTTGGTGAGCCATTACCCCACCAACAAGCTGATAGGACGCGCCCCTCTCCTAGAGCGGTAAACCTTTACTCTAAAAGCATCACAGCTAATAGAGACTATGGGGGATTAGCGGGATTTCTCCAGTTGTCCCCCACTCTAGGGTAAGTTAAGCACGCGTTACTCGCCCGTCTGCCGCTCGCTTCAAAATCCAATCCACCAATCAGTGCAAGCACGTCATGATTTCATGGTGAAGCTCGCTCGACTTGCATGTGTTAGGCGCTCCGCTAGCGTTCATCCTGAGCCAGGGTCAAACTCTTCATGAAGAAAAGTTAGAACTTGCCTCTTTTAATTATTATTACTGTTAAAGATCACATATTATTAGGTACTATACCTAATAGTGGTGGCATCAATCTACTTTCCCAGCTCCAGTGGAACCAGTATCATCAACCAATAAGAGCTTAACTTCTGTGTTCGGAATGGGAACAGGTGTTTCCTCTTATTGCATCGACACCACCATTATTAAGTACAATACTTTTAAAAAAGTAATTCTTAGTATAAGAATTTAAGTCTATATTTCAAGACTAAACAGACAAGTGTTTTATATTTTTAAAAGAACGATAAGTCCACTCGGCCTATTAGTACATCTCTGCTAAATATGTTGCCATACTTACACATGATGCCTATCAACCCAGTAGTCTCCTGGGGGCCTTACCCACAAACGTGGAGGGCGACCTAATCTTGGAGTAGGCTTCCCGCTTATATGCTTTCAGCGGTTATCCTTTCCCAGCGTGGCTACCCGGCAGTGCCCTTGGTGGGACAACCGAAACACCAGAGGCTAGTCCATTCCGGTCCTCTCGTACTAGGAATAGATCTCCTCAAGTCGCCTGCGGATGCGGTAGATAGGGGCCGAACTGTCTCACGACGTTCTGAACCCAGCTCGCGTACCACTTTAATGGGCGAACAGCCCAACCCTTGGGACCTACTACAGCCCCAGGATGTGACGAGCCGACATCGAGGTGCCAAACAGGATCGTCGATGTGAACTCTTGGATCCTATTAGCCTGTTATCCCCGGAGTAGCTTTTATCCGTTGAGCGGACTTCTTTCCACACAGAAAGTCCGGATCACTTTCGCCTAGTTTCCTACCTGTTCGACCTGTCAGTCTCACAGTCAAGCCAGCTTATGCGAATACACTTCAGCTACGGTTTCCATCCGTAACAAGCTGACCTTTGCGCGCCTCCGTTACTCTTTGGGAGGCACCCGCCCCAGGCAAACTGCCTAGCAGGCACTGTCCCTCAATTCTTGAGGTTAGTGTCAAAATATACGAAGGATGGTATCTCAATGATGGCTCAGCTACAACTAGCGTCATAGCTTCAAAGCCTCCCACCTATACTGAACATCGCATACCTCAACACAATACCAACCTGCAGTAAAGCTTCACGGGGTCTTTCCGTCTTACCGCATCTACCCGGCATTTTTACCGGGAATGTAATTTCACCGAGTCTAGAGACAAGACAGTATGGGGATGGTTGTGCCATTCATGCGGGTCGGAACTTACCCGACAAGGAATTTCGCTACCTTAGGACCGTCATAGTTACGGCCGTCGTTTACCAGTGCTTCACTCCTTAGCTTGCACCAAAGAGCTTAACATTCTGGCACTGGACAGGCATCACCTCCTATACATCCTCTTTCGAGTTAGCAGGAAGCTGTGTTTTTGGTAAACAGTCCCCCCCATGTCATTCGCTGCGGCTCCACAAAACAGTAGAGCAGGACTTATCCCGAAGTTACGTCCGCTTTTTTGCCGAGTTCCTTATCTCTAGTTATCTCGATCGCCTTGGTATACTCAACCTGCCCACCTGTGTCGGTTCTGGGTACGGGTTACTTAAGTTTAAGCTTAGAGGTTTTTCTTGACACCAGAACTACAAGACTCCTATGCAAAAGCATAGTTGTATTCCTAAATCAGCTTAATTTTTGAACGGATTTTCCTATTCAAAACACTTCGCAAAAAGCAAAGATGCCTATTCAGTTAAACACTATATATCCTTATAATGCTCTTGATCATCCCGATGTGTAACCCCATCGCAACTTAAGTAAGGGCCGGAATATTAACCGGCTATCCATCGAATCCCCCTTTCGGGTTTATCTTAGGTCCCGCCTAACCCTACGTCGATGAACGTTGCGTAGGAATCCTTGGGCTTTCGGCGGCATGGATTTTAACCATGCGACGTTACTCATGCCAACATTTTCACTTCTATACAGTCCACCATAGCTTACACTACGACTTCAGCCCGTATAGAACGCTCCCCTACCCTACTATTTCAAAAGAAATAGAGCTTCAACTTCGGTGAGTAGCTTAGCCCCGTTACGTCTTCGGCGCTCTCCCACTTGTTCAGTGAGCTGTTACGCACTCTTTAAAGGATTGCTGCTTCTAAGCAAACCTCCTGAATGTCTCAGCAGGAGAACATCCTTTTCCACTTAGCTACTACTTAGGGACCTTAGTTGGAAGTCTGGGCTGTTTCCCTCTCGGCTATGAAGCTTATCCCACATAGCCTAACTCCACAGCATTACTTATAGCATTCGAAGTTTAGCAAGGTTTGGTAATGTCTCTCGACACCCCTAGCCTTACCAGTGCTCTACCTCTATAAGTTATAAACTGCAGGCCAACCCTAAAGTTGTTTCGGGGAGAACCAGCTATCACCATATTCGATGAGCTTTTCACTCCTATCCACAGGTCATCCGAAGGACTTGCAGCTCCAACCGGTTCGGACCTCCACTATACTTTCGTATAGCTTCATCCTGCCCATGGATAGCTCATATGGCTTCGGGTCTATTGATGCAAACTAGGCGCCCTATTAAGACTTGGTTTCCCTGCGGCTTCAGCTGTTACTGCCTTAACCTTGCTTACACCAATAACTCGTTGGCCCATTCGACAATAGGTACGTAGTCACCACATAAAGCAGCTCCTACTCCCTTGTAAGCTCAGGGTTTCAAGATCTATTTCACTCCCCTTTCAGGGGTTCTTTTCACCTTTCCCTCACGGTACTATGCGCTATCGGTATGGAAGAGTATTTAGCCTTACCCAGTGGTCTGGGCTGATTCACGCCAAGTTTCACGTGCTTGACGCTACTTGGGAATATGACAAGCTAGCTTTACTTTTTCGCATACAGGACTATCACCTTCTATGGTTTAGTTTTCCAACTAATTCTGCTAAAGCAAAGTCTTCACTTTTGTGCTACCTAAACACAATAGCCATACCCCACTACACCACAATAGCAACGGTTAGGTCCTTTAACACTATTGAGGTTTGGGCTACTCCCCGTTCGCTCGTCACTACTAAGGGAATCTCTTACGATTTCTTTTCCTCAAGGTACTGAGATATTTCACTTCCCTTGGTGCCCATCATACTTTAAAGTATGACATCCTGACTATACAGGATAGGTTTCCCCATTCGGAAATTCTCGGCTATAACGGTTATTGGCACCTTACCGAGACTTTTCGCAGCCAATTACGTCCTTCATCGGCTCTTCCACCCAAGGCATCCACCCCGAGCTTTTAAAAGACTTATCGCCTTTTAAAAATATAAAACACCAATCTGTTAATGAACACTTTCTTTTTTCAAGATGTAGTTATCAGTATAATTATTTCTTATCAAATTTCAAGACTTTTTGACTTTATTTTGTCTTCAAAATTCAATAAGACATTTTTTATGACAACACGGTACAGTATAATAAAATTATCAATAATTTCAAGACAATTTTACACTTTTTTATGTTATTCTTACATTTCTCTATATAACAAAGCGGGTGACGAGACTCGAACTCGCAACATTCTGCTTGGAAGGCAGATGCTCTA
>CAZACQ010000006.1:0-15523 GCA_964483725.1 uncultured Candidatus Peribacteria bacterium
TCCATGCTGACTCTCATCATTGGGATTCTATTTCTGCTTTTAGCCCACTTATTTCTTCTTTTATTGAACCAAGCAAATCAATTATAGCATTTTCTTCTTCAGTAGTTATATCATTTATTCTATCAATAGCTTCCCTAAAGTTTTCATAAGCTTGTTTTCTTGTCCCCAAATCAGTTAAACTTTCTCGATCTATAGCAACTTCTAAGTTTCACCATCTAGAAAAATCTAAATCATCCATATTAACACTTTCATCTGTAATTTCATCAAGCAATTCACCTAAAGCTCTTTGTGCTTCTTGTTTTGCATCTTCATCATCAATATTATCAATTTGTCTATAAACACCTTCTATTCTATCTTGTGTTTCTGAGGCACTTTTAAACTCTTCAAGTCTTTCTTCTAATGACATTTTTATTTTTATTTATTTAAAATTTACATACAGTAGAAATTATAAAGAAAACAAAAAAGCTGTCAAATTTTGACAGCTTTCTATCTAAGAAATTAATTTCCTATATTCATCAAAACAAGAATTAAATATTTTCATTAAATCATCATAGACTATTTTTCTTTTTCATTTTACTTTATCAGAGTGATAAGAAGAATTAAATCTTCTTTTATATTTTTTAAGTTCATCTAAAGAATAAAGCTTATTATGATCCAATCAAAGAGAGTTATAAATAATTAATTTTAACAAATATATTCTTTTAGTTCATGAAGATGCTAACATCCTTTTGTGTAAAGATGATATACTACTCAAAAATTGTTCAACTGTATTCTTTGAATTTCAAATATCTGAATAATCATAAAAATCTCAATCAAATCAATCTTCATAATAACTAAATCATCATTCTCTTTTATTTTCTTGTTTATATCACTTATCATTATAAGTAGAATATGAAGTATTATTTCATTCATTATAAGATCTTTTTAAAAGTTCTATTTTACTAAGATCATCTAATTTTAATATATAAATTTCATTTACTTGCAAAGTTTTAGTATCAAACAATTTAATCTTCATTCAATCGATTGCTGCTACATAGCAATTTTTTCACTCATAAGACACTAAATCTCAAGATTTAAAAAATCACATTATAAAAGCTCTAAGTTGCTCTTTTTCTTGTTCAATTTTTTGAAAAGAGGAATTAACTTGTCTCTTACCTTCTTCAAAACTTCTTTTTTCTCTCCTTAATATATCAAATTCATTATTTAATATTTTTTCCCTTCTTGAAAGGTCTCTTTCTCTATCTCTAAGTCTCATATTATGTTCTCTTAATTTCAAGGTTTCATCATTATTGGATTGTTTTTCTTTGAGAAGTTCTTTTTCTAATATAACATTTCTATCTTCAAGTTTTTTTATATAATCACTTAATGATTTGATTTCATCCTTTAGCCTACTTACATTGCCCAATAAAGAATTAACTTTAGATTCAGCAGTTTTCAAAGCATTTTGCAGTTTTAATTTATCTTCTTCTAATTGTGAAATTGTCTTTCTAAGTCTTCAAATCAATCTTTCTTTAACAATACTCTTATAAGAAGCTTTTTCATAAATTTTAGTTATATTTTCTCATATTGAAGAGACTCTTTTATTTCATTCTGCCTTAAATCATTTTTTAATTGATTTTAATTTTTTTGAAAATTTTTCTTTTCAAGAAGATAGTTTTCAAGATGCTTTTCAAGTTGTTTTTTTTAGTTTTTCTTTTATATCAAATTTTGAAGATTTAGTTTTTCAAGATAACTTTTTTTTCAGAGCTTTTCATTTTTCAAAAAGTGAACTTAATCATGATTTAACTTTTCAATTAAAATTTTCTAAATATTTTGAGCTAGTTTTTTTATATCATGAAAAACTATCTTGTAGTTTATTAAAAGAGTCACTTGATTTTAAGTTAACATAAGCAATCCCTAAATGAGATTTAACAGAATTAAAAAATCAGTCTAATAACTCATTTCTATCATAAAAGATATCTACTTCATTAGTTTTATAATCATCAAAAGAATTCTTTATCTTAGCAATTTCAGATAAATTATTTTGAAACAATCAAAATTGAACAGTGAATAATACATTAACAATAAATTGATCAATAAACTTATTTCTATCATAAAAAAAATCAGAATAACTTTCTTTATATGAATCTAAAAAATCATTTAAGTCTTTTGTCAATTTAGACTTGCTTGGCTTTCTTATATAACAAAATTCAAATCACATATCTGAAAAATCAAGCAATCATTCTTGATCATAAAAAACTTTTTTTTCTTCTATATTTCAGTTTTTGTAAAAAGAAATAATTACTCAATCAAAATCTATCTTTGTTACTACTCCACTTATAACTTCTTTTGCTGATTTAAAACTTATAACTTGATAAAGTTTTAATTGTTTGGATAATTTTCAATTGTCTAAAGATAACCAATTTTTATCTTTTATCCTAGATGGATTTAAATTAGATAAAGATTTCTTAACATTATCTTCATTTAAAAAAACATTATCACTAGATAAATTATTAAACAATTCACTTCTTATAAATGAAAATCAATAACCACTAAATAAATGTTTCACTAAATCTGACCAAAGATAAGAATTAGAAACTAATTTTTTATCTCATTTAATTTTTAAACTTGATAAAATTTTATTTCATTCCTCTTCAATTCTAGGATCATCAAAAAAATATCACAAATATGCTAACTCTTCATCTTCTAACTTTTCTCAAGAAATATATTTATCAAGGATTAAATTTATTTTATCATAGTCATATTCAGGAAATTTTTTCAATAGAATATTTATTCATCTTCTAAATTCATTACTATTGAAAAGTTCATAAGGAGTTTCACAAACAGTTGAAGAAATAAAATCCCTCTCCATATTATTTTAAATATAAAAATAAAACTAAAAAATATATAAGTATATTTTATAGTTTGTCAATAGATTTGTTTTATGAAATTTTTAAATCTTTTTCGTTTTCATATATTTTCTCTTTGAATATGGATTCTATAGATGTATCTATATTTTTTGTATAATCTTCATGTATTATATGTCAATTATATATTATTCAAAACCTATTTGCTATTTCTTGGACATCAGATAATATATGAGTATTAAAAAACAAAGTTTTTCATTTTTCTTTCAAAGAAGACATCATATCTTTAACTACTATCCTTCAAAGTGGATCTAATCAACTCATAGGCTCATCCCAGAAAATTAATTCAGGATCATTAACCAAACTAGCTGCCAATCAAAGCCTTTGTCTCATTCATTTTGAGTAAGATTTTACTAATTTATTTTTTGCAAAACTAAGTCAAAGTTTTTCTAATAAATCAAGTCAATTTAATTCAGCCTCTTGCTTAGATAGTCAACTTAGTTGTCACATGAAAATCAAAAATTCTATTCAATTAAGATGATCATAAAAATATGTATTTTCTGGTGCATATCAAATTTTCTTAAATACTTCTTGATTCTCTATAGGAGATTTTCAAAAAATCTTAACATCTCAAGAATCATATTTTAAAAATCATAAAATACATTTTAATGTAGTAGTTTTTCAAGATCAATTTGGTCATAAAAATCAATAAACATCTCATTTGTTAACAACAAGTTCAACTCAGTTCAATACTTTAGATTTTTTAAAGTTTTGAGAGAAAGTTTTTTCTATTGAATTAATTTCTAATATTGCAGACATAATTTTAAATTATATTTTAAAAACTTCATTTTTTATACTTTCTGACAATTTACTAAGATATTCAGACTTTTGATTATCATCAAAATCCATAAAGTTAACATCAGAAAGGTTAAAATAATAAATAATTTTCACTATCAGTTCAATTAAATCATCATTAAATAGTAAAGATTTTTTAGATAAATTTTCAGATAAAAACTGTGTATAGTCAGATATAGAAACAATATCTTTTCTCTTAATATTAAGAGTATATGGAAGCTCAAAATCTATATGACTATTCATAAAAGGATAAAATAATATAAAAATATTGGATAAAACAATATTATGATTTTTATAATAAGAAAAAAACTTCAATACCAATCAATCATCTTGTATATTTTTAAAAATCAATGATAATATTTTTGAATCAACAATATCTTTATTTTTTTGCTTTTTAATTTCTGCAACTACTTTCTTTGCTTTTTTTTGATCATCTTGTACTCTTGCTATTTCTTCTTGACTTACTTCCTTAATTTGATTATCAGGTTGCTGTGATTCAAAAGAAAAGCCTGATTCATTTGACATTTATTAAAATGTAATAATTAAAACTAAAACTATAGTTTATTTTAAACAATATAGATAAGATATTTTTATTCATTTTGTATTGAAATTCAAGTTAAAATATTTATACTGACAAAACATTTGATAAAAATGGTGAGGTGCCAGAGCGGTCGAATGGGGCTCCCTGCTAAGGAGTTGTCCGGGAAACTGGACCGAGGGTTCGAATCCCTCCCTCACCGAGTCAAGATAACTAAGTATGGCACCATAGCTCAGCAGGTTAGAGCGGAGCTCTCATAAGGCTCAGGCCGGTGGTTCGAGTCCACCTGGTGCCATTTAAAGATAAAAACCGAAAAAAATAGTATAATTTTTCAGTTTTTATCTTTAGATATAACTTTAATTATTTAACTTAATATATATTATGGCAAAAAAATGATCTAGAGTTCTAGTAGGTTTGATTTGCGAAGAAACTTGAGCTCAAAATTATGTTACTGAAATTAATAAAATGAATAGTTGAAAAAAAATCAAACTTAAAAAGTACTGTCCTTCTCTAAGGAGGCATACAGTTCATGTAAGTAGAGAAAAATTGAAATAAATTTATATTTTAAATAATTATATAATTAAATATGTTAAGAATTAGATTAGCTAGAGCTTGAAGAAAAAAAAGACCTTTTTTTAAGGTAGTATTAACTGAACATTCAAAGCCTGTACAAACTTGATTTAAATCTATACTGTGATGGTATAATCCTTTAAACCATGAATCAGATATAAATATAGAAGAAATTAAAAAACAAATAGAGAAATGAGCTAAACCAACTGAAAGAGTTGCTAGAATATTATATTGAAAAACTAAAGATGAATTTTTCAGGGACTATTATACTGAAACACAAAGAGTTAGAACTAAAAAGAAAGAAGACTAAGCTCTAAATCATAATAACAATTAAATGTATTGAACTTCAACTACAATAGAAAACTTTGTTTTAGTTATACTAGCAGTTATTGTAATTATATTATTCGTATGAGCCATTTATGCTTTTCTAATGGCCATTTTTCAGTTTATATTTTCAAAATGAGAAACAGAAAAAATTAAAAAAGCATGGAATAATATAAGATATATGATATTATGAGTTATATTATCATTTTTACTGTTGTTCGTATTTCCGATTGTGTTTCAAAGACTTGAAATTCCATGATATGAACAATATACTGCACAAAACATATTTGAAAGAGCTTGAGATCTTGTAAAGGTAATTATATGATGAGATTCAGATGACACTTACTCCCCTACTCAAAGAGGTGGAACTCCTGAACTTTAATTAAATTATTAATACAAAAATGTATGATATAGTGTTTCCAAACCATAAAGAATGACAAAAAGATTTAGAAAGTTTAGTAGCAAATTGAAAATATACTGTATTATATTTTTATCCAAAAGATAATACACCATGATGCAGTATTCAAGCAGAAGAATTTTCAGAACTAATTGAAGAATTTAATAAAAAATCAGTTGAAGTATATTGAGTAAGTAAAGATGGTATTGAATCACATAAAAAATTTATTGATAAAAAATGAATTAAATTTCCTTTAATATCTGATCCAAACTTTGAATTGCATAAAAAGTTCTGAGCTTATTGAGAAAAGACTATGTTTTGAAAAAAATATAATTGAACAATAAGATCAGTTATAATAGTTAATGAAAAACTTGAAATTATCGAAAGCTTCATTAATATAAAAGCTAAGTGATCTTGACAAAAAACACTTGATTTTATTAATACATTATTATAATGGTAAACAAGTTACCCAATACAGCTGTTAAAAAATGGAAAAGATATAGTAATATAGAAAAATGATTTATTGGATATATTTTTATATTAATTGCATCAATAATAGCTCTTCCTATAATAAATATTTATTCATCAACTTGAAATCTTAACAATCAATTTTATATAATTGATATATTATCTATAACAAGTTTATTTTTTTTAATATTTATTTTATTATTTTTATTAGCTTGGAATATAAGTTTTAGATTTAAAAAATTAATTCATTTGTTGTTTTGATTTAAAGAAAATGAAGCAATAGTTAATTTTTGAATACTAATATTAATAACAATACTATATATAGGTATATGAGACACTATTAGCTTATTAAAAGATACTTATGACTACAATCTATGAATTTGAATATGATACTATATCACATGATTTATATTAATAGTTTGATTGATACGAAATATAATACTAGCACTAGACTTGTCAAAAGATAAAAAGAAAAATAGGATAATAAACATTATACAAAAAGAAAATACTAAGCAAGAGACAGAATGACTTAAATCTTTATTCGATAAAAAATAGAATAATTAATTATTCTATTTTTTATTTAATCTATTACAAACTTCTTTAAGTTCATTTTCACACTCTTTTAAGTCCTCTTGATTTGATCATTCTAAAATACTTCTTTCAAATTCATCTAAATCTGAAGGATTATTTATTTCTTCAATTTGTTCAGGATTTTCAGTCATTTTTCTTTATAAATTATTTAAAATTTTATCAGGATCTTCATTAATTGATTCATTTCTTTCTTTTTCTTTTATTCAATTAATATTATTTTTTTGTTCTTCAAGCTCCTGAAGAGAATTTTCCATATTTTTAACATCAATATGATACATAGTATCTAATAATATATTATGTATCTCAATCAATGTATCTTCACTTACAGAATTTTCTTTACTTAAAATATCATACAAATCATAAAACACATTTCACTGCTCTTTTATTATTTCCAACATATTCATAATTTTCTGCTTTTTCTGCTCATAATCTAATCACTCAAATTTAACTTCTCTTTTTTTTATATCAAACATTATTATTTTATTTTTGTTTATAAACATAACTAATTATAAATAAAATAATTTAATTTGTCAAACAAAAAAAGAAAGCATAATATTATGCTTTCTTTTTTTGTTTATTCATCATCTAGAGTAGTAAACTTTCATGACCTTTCTTCAATAAGTTCATTCATTATACTATCTGGTAATTTTTCATATCAACCAAATTTCATAACATAGTTTGCTCTACCCTGAGTAAAAGATCTTAAGTCTGTAGCATATCAGAACATTTCAGACAATGGAACTTTAGCATTAATTGCTGTTGCATTTCATCTTTGTTCTTGTCATTCAACTCTTCATCTTCTAGAACTTAAATCTCACATTACATCACCCATATACTCCTCTGGTGTAACTACTTCTACATCCATTACTGGTTCCATTATTACAGCCTCTGCTTTACTAAATGCATCTTTAAGTGCTTTAAAAGTAGCAACTTTAAATGCAACTTCAGAACTATCAACCTCATGATAAGAACCATCATAAACAGTAACTTTAACTCATATTATTGGAAAACCAGCAAGAACTCATTTTTGCATTGTTTCTTGAGCTCACTTATCAATAGCCGGAATAAATTCTTTTGGAATAGTTCATCATACAATCTCACTTTCAAATTCATATGTCTTTTCTTCATCTTCAAAAGGTTCAACTCTAAGTAACACATGTCAATATTGACCTCTACCTCAAGTTTGTTTAGTAAATTTACCTTCACCCTTTGCTTCAACTTGTATTGTTTCTCTATAACTAACTTGAGGCTTACCTATATTAGCTTCAACCTTATACTCTCTTTTTAATCTATCAACAATAATATCTAAGTGTAGTTCTCACATACCTGCAATAATTGTTTGACCACTTTCTTCATCTGTATAAAATCTAAAAGAAGGATCTTCATATCATAATTTAGCAAGACCTAATCACATCTTTTCTTGATCTTTTTTAGAAGCTGGCTCAATACTCATACTAATAACAGGTTCAGGGAATTCCATTTGTTCTAATATTATTGGCTTCTTAAGATCAGTAAGTGTATGTCAAGTTCTAACATCTTTAAGACCTAAGAATGCACAAATATTACCTGCAGGAACTTCACTCACCTCTTCTCTTTTGTTTGCATGCATCAAAATAAGTCTTCAAACTCTTTCTTTTTTTCAAGTCAAAGGATTAAGCAAAGAATCTCATGACTTAACAACTCAAGAGTAAACTCTAACATAAGTTAAAGTTCATACATATGGATCATTTACAATTTTAAAAGCTAATGCTGAAGTAGGTTCAGATTCAGACAGTTTTCTTTTTGAATCTTCTCAAGTATCTGGATCAACTCAATCAACATAACCTATTTCAGAAGGAGATGGCAAATAATCAACAACTCAATCAAGAACAGCTTGTACTCAAGCATTTTTTAAAGCAGATCAACACATAACTGGGTACAACTCATTTGATACCACTCAAGTTCTAATAGCTTTTTTAATTAAATCAGTAGGTATATCTTCACCTCAAAGATACAATTCTGCAAGCTCATCATCAAACATAGAAATTTTATCAACCATTATTTCTCTATACTCATTTGCTTGATCTTTATAATCATCAGGTATTTCATGCTCAACAACTTCCATTCAAAAATCACCTTCATATGTGTATGCTTTCATTGTAATAAGGTCAATAATACCTTTGAACTCACTTGATTGTCACCAAGGTATTTGAACAGCAACTCATTTATCTGTAAGTTTATCTTCTATAGATTGTAGTGACATAAAAAAGTCAGCTCATAACTTATCCATCTTATTAACAAAAGCTATTCTTGGAACTTTATACTTATCAGACTGTCTCCAAACTGTTTCAGATTGAGGTTCTACTCAAGCTGCACCATCAAAAACAGCAACTCAACCATCTAAAACTCTCAAAGATCTTTCAACTTCTACTGTAAAATCAACGTGACCAGGAGTATCTATCACATTAATTTGACTATCATTCCAGAAACAAGTAGTAGCTGCAGAAGTAATTGTAATTCATCTTTCTTGCTCTTGATCCATCCAATCCATAGTTCATTCACCATCATGTGTTTCACCAATTTTATGATTTTTTCAAGTATAATAAAGTATTCTTTCAGTAACAGTTGTCTTACCTGCATCAATATGCGCAATAATTCAAATATTTCTAATTTTATCCAATGATACTTTCTTCGCTGTAGACATAATATATATTTAATTAAAAATTAAAATAACAAGATTCAAAAGTTTATTATTTAATAGCTGATTTTATTACTATTCAATTATTTTTCACATCATGTTTTACATTATTAACAAACTTTTCATTTAGGTCTGAATTATGATCTCAAGATTGCAAATCCATATAGTTATCCTCTATAGGATGATAAAGAGGCTCTATTCAATCAACATCAAGCTCTTGCAACTTAGATACAAATCAAATTATTTCGTCTATCTGTCACAAAAACTTCTCTTTCTCTGAGTCACTAAAGTGCAAAGAAGAAAGTTTTGCAATATGGGATAACTCATCATAAGTCAAACTCATTATTTGTTTATTACAAAAAATAAATAGCCAATTGAATATATTGATTTAAATTTATTTTTCAAGCTCATTTATTGTATTTATTTGTCTAATTACAACAAGATCATCATGTAATCTAATTTCAAAATAATATGTATTTTCATATTCATCAATCAATTTTATTAAAGCTGATGAATTAGATATTTGTCTAAAATTAAGTTCTGAGATACTATCTGGATCTACCAATAAATCAGAAATAAGATCAAAGTTATCAAAAAATCTCTCTATAAAATAATCATGCATATCATGGGGGTCATAGAAAAAATCATCTGATTCATCAGAAATTAAATTTATAGAAGCTGAATACTTTTTTAGCATATCTTCATTATCAAAGAACATATATAAATAAACAAACAATCATGATAATACAGCAAATAAAGATATAATAACTTTTTTAGTAAACAAAAAATATTCTCAGTATTTTCTAAATTTATTAAAAATAAGTTCAAATTTTGATTTATCTATCTCTTTTCTCATAGAACTTAAAGCTGAAATTCATTTCTTAGTAATTTTAACATAAAGAAAATATTTATAATACAAAGATTTATCAATAACTAATCATCAATATTTAGTCCTTTTTGTTAAACTTAATATTTTAACTCATCTTTTTCTTAAATAGTTAACTACAAACTTTTTATCTAAATTTTCAACCTTTTTTAAACTTAAGTTTCATATTAATATATTATAAAAGACTCTTCTTCTAAAATATGAAACACTAACTCATATATTTTTTAAATGAGATTTTTTATAAATATCATTTATATTAACATAATCAAGTTTTTGTGAGAGAAATTCATTTTCCAACAATGCTAAAATATAAAAATCTAATTTTTGATCAGTAGAAAAATTATTGTTATAAATATATAATCACTTAATATTTTTAAATCAAAATTTATTTTTTTTTATATTTTTTATCATTTTGTTTTTGTATTTAATAAACCCACAATAATAACAATACAGATAAAGCAAAAATTGTCAATTGATATAAATAAAAAAAGAGATATTATATAAATAATATCTCTTTTTATTAAATTTAGCTAAAATTTATTTTTCTTTCTTCTTAACTACCAGTTTATTTTCTTCAGGTTTTTCTTTTTCTGAAGACTTTTTTGAAGATTTAGAAGAAGATTTTCAAGCTCATTCTTCTAAAGCTTTCATACTTAATCACATCTTTCTTTTTGATGGATCCATTAATATAATTTTTGCTTTCACCTTTTGTCATAACTTAACAATCTCAGCAGGGTTAGCAACTTGCTTAGAAGTTATTTCACTAAGATGGATCAATCAGTTTATGTCATCATAAACTCTAATAAATACTCAGTATGGTACATATCTTATAACCTCTCACTCAACAACATCTCAAATACTGAACTTTTGAGGTATAATTTTCCATGGGTCTTCTTTAAGCTTTTTAATAGATAATGATATCTTTCATTCTTCATATCATATTACTTTAACTCTAACATTATCTCATATTTTACCAAATCTCTCAATATTATCAACGTGTCAATAAGTAATTTCAGAAACATGAACAAGTCATTCTATACCTCAACCTATAGTTACAAACAAACCATAGCTTGAAACTCAACTAATTGTTCATTCGTACTCTTTACCTATATCAAGATCCTCCATAATCTTATCTTTTTCTTCTCTTAATGCTTCTCTTTCAGAGAAAATCAATCTTTTTCACTCCTCATCAATATTAATCACTCTAACTTTAAACTCTTTTCACATAAGATCTAGAAGTTGTTCAAATATTTTTTCTTGATCTCAGTCTTCTACTCTTGGATAATGAACTGGAGCAAGTTGAGAAAGTGGAATAAATCATTTTATTCAATGCATATCTACCAACAATCAACCAAGGTTAGCCTCAGTTGGTACAACAGTAATAGTTTCATCACTCTTAGTCTTTGAAAGTATAGATTTCCAAAGATCATATTGTATAAGTTTTGATATAGATATTACATAATAACCTTCATCATCCATAGTACTTAAATTAACTACTTCTGCTTGAAGTTCTACTCACTCAGATAAATCTGTTCAGTTTCTTTCTAAGTTTTTTGCTTCTTTTGGCAAAATAATACCAGTAAAAGTTCATTCTTCACAGCTAACTAGAACTCACCTTTCAGTTCTTTTTATTACTGTTCATTTAACCTTTTCTCATTCTTTTATCAAAGGAACCTTCACTTCCTCTGATTTTACCTTAGTTAAAAAATCTTGTAAATTCATTAATGATATAAATTATAAATTAAATAAATATAAAATAATTTCGCCTTTTCAAAAGTCAAATAATGGTTTTTCATAAATACAAAAGTCTAAATTAAACTTTTAATTTCAATTTCTTAGATATATTTGTATATCTTTCTAAAGAATTTTCTTTAAGATATCTTAAATATTTTCTTCTTCTTGCTACTTTTTTTAGCAAACTTCTCTTTGCATCAACATCTTGTGGATGCTCTTTCAAGTGAGATTGCAAAGATCAAATCTCATGAGTTAAAATTGATATTTGTACTTCTGGAGAACCATTATCTTTTTCGTGCCTTTGAAAAGGTTTGATAAATTCTTGTATGTTCTTTTGCATAGCTATAATTAATTGTATAAAAAATAAAGAACCCAAATAGACTTACCTTCGCTAGGAATCGAACCTAGATCTACCCCTTAGGAGGGGGTTGTTCTATCCGTTGAACTACGAAGGCACTACATTTTACTTATAATTATTTTTAATAAAAAATCAACCAAATAATTTAATATTTGGTTGATTTTAGTTTATCCAAAACTAAGGTGCTGAGGACAAAACCAAAGTCCTATCTCATTCATATCTCCTAAAAAAATAATCATCAGGTACCCAATATCATTTTATAGAACTAAGACACCTTACTACATTATTTTGCCAATTATAATCAGAAGAAGCATAAATAGTTCAATCCATGTTTCAATATCTTGATAATTGAGTAAGTTTATAATGTTCTCATAAATAGTTATTTGCCAAGGTTAAATATATAACCCTTGCTCATTGATATGCAGAATCATAACCTACTCTATCTCACCTATCATTATTTCATACATTTCATACATTATATGGAGTTGTTAGATTATTTCCCAGTCAACTTTCTGCTGCCGCTATACATATTCAAAGATCAATATCTACTCAAAGTCAGTCTGATGCTCTTTCCCACAAAGACAAATCATTAAAGTCTCATACAGCATTTCTAGATATATATTCCTTCCTCCTCTCTTCTACTGTTGTTCAAGATAATTGAGTCAAATTATTCATATCAGTTTTTCTTGACATACTATCTTGAATATATTTTCTATGATACCTAGACTGAAGCATATTTCTAGAAGGTATTACACTTAGGTCCATCAATTCAAATGGATCAACATATTCTCAGTTTTTTATAACTTCAAAGTGTAGATGTGGTCAAGTACTCATAAGTCATGCTCATCTAGTTCATGGAGTTCATCAACTTAATCATATAATCTCTCATCTTTTTACAAAATCTCATGGTTCAACCATAATTTTTGACATATGAAGATAAGCAGTTATATATCAATGTTTATTTATCATTATCATCCAGTTTAATCAAGGTCAATCTTGATCAACAACATGATATACAATTCAATTTGCAGGTGCATAAACTTCACTTCACTGTTCAACTACAAGATCAACTGCTTTATGTTCAGATCAAAATTTTTTTTCATAAGATTCATCATCATAAAAAGCAGATATTCACTCAATATTATTTACTGGCCATGAGAAAAAATTTCATTCATTATCCCTATCAGAGTTTTCATATAGCAAACTAATGTCCATTAAATCTCAAGTTCATATTCACTGTTCAACTTGCTTATTAATATTTGAAATTCTATTTTGAACAGATTTCTTATCTTCAAATATTGACTCATAATACTCGTCTATATCTTCCTTATCTTCTTCTAAGTAGGATAAAAGCTGTCATAGATATTTTTGTTGTTCTTCATATATATCAATCTGAGTTTGATACTCCTCAACTTTTCTTCTATTATCTTCTCTTAGAGAAATAAGCTCATTGGAATATTCTTCATAACTAGATTGCTTATCATTCATCAAGGACATCATATCATCCATTTTTATCACCATAGACTTTATAATTTCTTCAGAAGACAAACTATCAGCAATATTATTTGAAGACACTAACAACCTAACATCATCGATCTCTCTTGCTGATCAATAGAAATCATTATTTATTCTATAAAGTATATTAGTATACTTAACTATATCATCTTTTGTTTCATTAATATCATTATTTATATCAATCAACTTATTTTCTAAAATTCATATTCTTCTTGTTTGCATATTTACTTTTATTCTAATTTTTGACATATTATCTTTTGATTCCTCCATTTTTCATATTATATTTTCCAAGCTTGAACTTATTTCTTCATATCTACTATGTACTCTATCCCTTCTTTGTTCAATATCTTCGAATTGATTTACAAGTGAATTAAACTGAGAATTAAGAGAGTTAAGCCTGTCTCTTGATCATGCCAATTCATTAATTGCATCCATATTAGTATTATCATAAATAGAATCTATTATATTTGACTGCCTATCTCTAAATTGATCTACAGGATTACTATCATCAAACTCATATCAAGAAAAAAATTCTGATTCAATATCACCTGATAAATAATCTGAGAAAGTGAATCATAGAATAAATGGTAAAAGTATAATAATAATAATATTTTTTTTCATTTTAATTTTTGTAACTTAATTCACTAAAATCAGATTCATCTGCATCATCAATTTCTTCTGCTACAACTAATATCCTCTGAGCATCAGAGCCTATTGGGTAGCATCACATTAATGTAAGAAAGTTTCATCATTCCTTGTGTTCTTCATAATAATCTCAAACTTCTCTTGGCCACATAATATCTTTGGTAAATATTTCATACTCATAAAGGTTTCAATTCCAGATTACTTGAACTATATCTCAGTCCGATAGTCTAGGCATTCTAGCAAAAACTTCTCAATATGGATTATTCCTCCACCGATAATAACTTGTATGTCCAAAAAGCATCATATTTCACTCTTTTCAAGGAGATGGAGTAAAAGGATATTTAACTACTCAATCATATAACTCTTCATCAAAGTCTGCATCAGCCATTCTAGATGGATTTACATATGGAACATCAACAATAGGAGCATCAACTCATATTGATGGTATTATTAATCTACTATCTGGAGGTAATAAATTAAAATCAAATTCATAAGAAGAAAGTTTGAGTTTTAGATAATTATCAAGATTTTTTTCATTTTTACTTGAATCTATATCTACAGATAAATCTCAAAGCTTTTCTTTTAGTAAATTATCATAACTAATCCTTCTATGAGAATAATCTATTTCATCATTTTGAGAACTTGTATTTGATCAGGTATTTGTAGTTGATGAAATTGATGAATTATCTGATCTTCAAGAAAAATCTCAGGCTGAAGTAAAATTTATATCTTGTGCATGAATTTCATAAGAAAGAAATCTTTCTTTGAATTCATAATAAAAAATATTAAAATTAACAAAAACTATTCAGGCAATAACTATAAATGAAAAAATTGCTGAAAACTTCAAAAATTCAAAGATAATAAAATAAATTATAGAAGCTTTTTCTTTTCAAACATATCAATCTGAATTAGTAATTTTTTTACCTTTTTTAAGGTCAGATAATGTAACTTTTTGCATTTTTGTTTTTATTTATTAAATCTTAATATATTTTATTAAAATTCTTATTTTTTGTCAAATATTAACAATATTTAAACCTATAAAACTTGACAATTTTTATTATATAATAATAGTATTTTTATTTTATTTGATTTTTTTATTTTATTTGATTTTTTTATTTT
>CAZACQ010000006.1:15623-44894 GCA_964483725.1 uncultured Candidatus Peribacteria bacterium
TTTTTATTTTATTTGATTTTTTTATTTTATTTGATTTTTTTATTTTTTTTATTATCTTATATATTTTAAGAATATAATATATAATATCAAATGATAATTAATTTTTTAAAATGAATATTATTTTGAATAGCGAACTTAATACCAGGGTTTTCCTGAGCAACAATGGCTATAATTCTATGAATTTATGAAAAAATAATTAAATCTATTTCATGATTAACAAATATAAAAGAATTTAAAAAATCTTTCTTATTTTTATCTATTATTTGAACTTGAGCTATTTTATGAGTATTTTTATTTGCAACAATATTTGGTTTTTTATTAGAAAGACAAGAAACACAAGTACAAGTAGTATTCATGTGAATAGTACTATGATCATTACCTGCAATATTTGAAAATACCAGATGAGAAAAAATTAAAATTAAAAATATATTATTATCAATAATAGCTGCAATTCTTGTAGTTTCTCTGATAATAAGTCAAAATATAAATTTCTGAATTAATTATAGTACACTTGCAATTGAATATATAAAGCTTTTCTTTTCTTGATTTATAGCAGCTTGAGCCATGATTATACCATGATTTTCAGGTTCACTAATGTTAATAATACTATGAGAATATCAAAACATCTTATGATATGTATCTAACTTTATGATTGAGAAGATAATAATAGTTTGATTATGAGCAGTTATATGAATTTTAACTCTAGCTAAAATAATAAGTAAAATACTTGATAAAAGTAAAACATCATTTTATTATTTCATATATTGATTAATAATAGCTTCATTAATAAGCATTTTCCCTAAAGATTTTTTTGTTAATATAGTATTAAATATAATAATATTAATATTAACAACTATAGCAGTTTTTTTTCTAAGTAAAAAAGTAGACTCCAGATAGTCTACTTTTAAAATTTTTTTATTTTTTATTATTTTTCATTAGATACAAAGCACTTCAAAGTAAGTTTTTATCATTTTTATCTACTGTAACAGAAGAATGTGGGTAAGCTATTTGTATATTATTTTCTTTAATAGCCTTATATATTATTTGATTAACTTTTCATTCTACTATTTTTGGAGGCTCAGTAAACACATTAGGATCAATGTGGTAAATAATTCTTAGCTCTACTCAATTAGATGTATTTATAGAATTAACTTTATCACCAGAACTATCTCATATTTTATTGATAAGTACTTTAGTATCATCTTTATGAACTATAAGATCAGATTCATTAAGTGCAGACTTAATTACTTCTATAGCCTTGTTAACATCTTCGTTATAATGTATCAAAACAAAACTATAAAATTTAACAGCTTCTTCTGCATTATATGTTTTTACAGGATAATTTATCATATCCAAATTTGGAACTATAACTCTCCTTTTATCAGTCAATCATCTAATAACTGTATATCTTATAGTTATTTCTTCAATTATTCATAAATATGATTTACCTACTTCTTTTTCCAATTCAATTTTATCTCACAACTTAATTTCTTTTGTTAGAAGCAACATAACTCAAGCAAACATATTACCAAGAATTTCTCTAAATGCGAATCACAAACCAACAGATAATCATCACAAAAGCAATCATATATCAAATCAGATTATCTGAAATCAAACAAAAAGTGATATTAATAACAATGGATAAAAAACCATATTTGATATTAAGTGTCATACTCTTTCTGAATATACTTCATCATCTTCAAACAATGCAGTATTTTGTATAACCCTATTTTTTATTATACTTGCGATAACTTTTGATGCTATAATCAATGCAATTGTCACAACAATTGCTATCACTAATTGAAATGCAAAAGTTATTATTGGATTTGAAAACATATCTTCAAATAATCATCATGTCATTACTTCTTCTTCCTCCATTTTATTTTTGTTTAATATATAAATATTATTATGCTATTCTTATATATAATTATCATTAGAACTATCCCTAGCATTCGATTTAGAAGAACGACCATTAGCTCGATCTAAATATTGTTTATACCTAGTTCAATAATGATACTTTTTTTCTAGTAGATCTCAAATGGCTTCATCAACTTTAGATTCATCAAATACTTCTTTCAATAGAACTTTTAAATCTTCTTCACTCATATTATTAACATTATTTGAAAAGTACTCTATAAAATTATCTAATCACTGTTTCATACTCTGAGGCATTTTAAACTGATTGGTTCTACCAAATGCCTGATAGAAAAGAGATTCAAATTCTTTAGAAACATCTGATTTTCATAGATTTTTATTTCGACTAGCTTGAATGAAACACTGAATTATATCCACTCATCAATTATAATGATTTTCATTAAACCATGTTGAATATTTATTTAATACTAACTTAAACTGAGGATTATTAGAAGTATCTTCTTTTATGTCTTTAATCTTTCAAGATAGTATTTTCCAAAGTCAATTTCATAATGGTTTAATTAAATTAGATCAATCATGGTTTCTCATATATTTATCTGCAACTTTAGGAGGCATATTGAATATTGCTCTCTTATACGGCACAGCTTCATTAGGATCCAAACCATCATCTACAGATAATTTTTTATCTTTATCTATTATAAATTCTTTATATTCTTCCAAAATTGGATATATTTCTCTTTCCTGATCAGACAGTTCGGAAGAGTCTTTTGACAAGATAGATATAGGTGAATTTCAACTAATATCATCCATATTAAGAAACTTAATAACTTCTTGTCAAGATAGCTTCCACCAATCATCAAAGTTATTTATTATTCATTGACGATTTGATCACATATTATCATAAGAAACTTTGTCACTTGACCATCACACTGAAGATGAAAATTTTCATTTAGTTATATAATCCATCAGCTTTCATAATTTTTCTGCTCAAGATGCACTACTATAAAATAATCATAATGGCAAAGCATAAGTTCATGCTATCTTTATATATTCTGCTTTCATATTAGAATCCCACATATAATAATCTCATGACATCAAAGGCATTATCATAGCTCAAAACCATCTATTATAGTGAGAATCATCATCTATTTTCTCAGACAAAGCTCTAAGTGCTCATATTTGCTTACTTGGAACAGCACTTTTAAGGGCTCATAAATAATCATTATAAACAGATTCAAAATCAGGTTTTCATTTTAAGGCATCATGAGTTTCTTTGACTTTTCATTCTCAAAACAAAGATGTCTGCATTCATTTATCTAAAACTCAAGCAAATTTAGAACCAAAAATTTGAGGCATAGATTTAGTTTTCTCAACTATAAACTGCATTTCTAATCTTGCTAAATCATTTTGAAGCTTTGTATTGGAAGGGTTTTTTTTCAAATCATTAATAATAGTCTTGGCTTGTGCTTTAAATTCTGACTGAAATTCTGGTCATAAAATACAGCCCACCCACTTTCATGTTCATGCATATTTTTGCAAATTAGCATAATAAGGGCTTCATGCATTCTCCACTGCATGTAGCAAATATCATGCAGCTTTCCATGGGTCTTTTTTGTGTATTTTTCAATAATTATCAAAGACATCTCATTCAATCATCTCTGATATTTTTTTATCATCAATAGCTCATTCATGAGAAAGTTTATCTTTACTTTTATTTATTCTAGACCAAATCTTACTATCAAGTTCATCAAAATGATCAAATCATGGAATAATATTAAAGAGCTTATAAGTAAACATTGTCTCTCTAAAATCCATTTCTTCTTTCCAAGAATCTAAGTAATTTTGCCAAATCTTCTTAGGAGCAGAAATTAAAGCTCATATAGACAAAAATTTTCTCTCTCAGGAATACTGAGATTTGGAATCAAAACTTTGCTCTAATTCTGTAGCTTCTGCTTCTGAGTATGGAGAAAGTCACTTTTCAAAACAAAAAAGTAAAAATGAATTGTAGTCCATTTCAATATCTCACTGCATGTCTTTGTTACTTAAAAGCACGGTATTTTGTCTGAATTCTATTTGATACAAAAGTGCAAACTGATTTGTCTTTCAAGATTCTTTATCGAATTCTTCAGATTTTTTTCATATATATTTAATTTCCTCATTATTATATCTATTAACCAAGCTTCATCAATTGAGCTTAATTCAAGACCAAAGTTCTTTTCAAGATTTAATATTTCTGTAGTTTGTTTTAAGAGACAAGTTATCATCTGTCTCATCTCATACTCATATATAATTAGTAAAAGATATAAAATTATTTAATCATTTAAATCTCATTGCAGTTCAATTAATTGGATCAGAATCCAACCATGATTCAAGCTGATCTGCAGTTATATCCAAATTCTTAGAATACTCTTGCTTCATACAATTATCTGAATCTTCTCAAGAATATACAGCTATTTTTAAACGAACTTTTCAATTGAAAAGTACTTTTGGCTCTTCCAAAAATTGAATAAATCACCATCTAGCTCATCATCAAGGAAAAGCTGAATCAGACATTCTAAAAGACAACACAGATCATTCTGAAAATTCTACATTTTTATCTCATTCTAAATCCTTCCAAAAATCTTTTATTTTATTCAACTCTATAGATTCAAAATTTCATGAAAGCTCTTCAGAATCTTCATCTGAGGAGTTTAAATCAGAGCATAATGTATCCACTTCTGGTCAATAAGATAACTTAGAAAACAAATATATTTTAGATATATTCTTTAGTCAATCTTGGGAAAGTTTTCAATCATCATCAATAAGATTTTGGTATATGAGAATGTTTATAAGTTCCTTATCCGTATTATCTATATCAATTTGATAATTAAAAGAAAAAGACAAAGAATCTTCAATTCAATCTAAGCTTTTTTCTCAAAATGTAGATGTAGAAAGCTCCTTGTTAGCAAACTGTACTTGATAAGTTTTATATCATATTTTAAAAGAAAATTTATTAATATTTGGACTAAAAAAGTTAGTATAAAAATCATAATATTCATCAATTTGCTTTTCACTAAAACGAAAGTATCTGGTTAATATACTTCTAACATTTCTTTCATTAAAAGTTGATTCAAAAGTATAGTCAATTAATTTAGACTTTTCTTCATCTTGCAATACAGAAAAGTCAAAGTCATTATCTATTAATGTTAATAATATTTCTTTTTTTTCACTTGATAAGTGATCATCCTCTATCAAGAACAAATTTGCCTTCAATATAGTTTCCTTATCATTATCAGATGCTGTAGATAAATCAATTCACTTAGACAATAATAAACTTCTTTCATCATCTGTAAATTCTCAAACAGACTTCTTAGAAAATAGCTTTGCATAGTTAGCTTCTCAAATAAATGATTTTACTGAAGGAATATCATATATTCTTTCATATTCTGATATATCCTTATTAATTTTTGACTTTATTCTACTAATATGTGTAGTTGCTGATAAATTAAAAACTTTAGTAAAATTTTCTCACTCACATCTTTTTATCATAATTTTTGTATCTGGATCTTGTATGTTATCTACTACTTCTCAAATAGTAAAATTAAATGACAAGTCCAGATATTCACTCTTTGAATGATTTAAACTATTTGAAAAATCATTTATATAGTGTTTTAATTCTTCAATACTTCCTAAAGCAGAAATTTCTTCTATAACTCTATTTTCTTCTTCACTTTCTAATCAAATATGATTAACTGCATTAATTAATTTTTTTCTTAATGTAAGCAATATTCAATTTCTTAAATCATCTGAAAGCTGATCAAAAGAATCTATTTCATTTCAATTGATAAGTAATTTTGATATATTTTCCCAATTTATAGAATCATCACCAAATTTTGATTTCAATTGAGAAATTAATTTATCGTCAGATAAACTATCTATTGAATTTAATCAATTACTAATATCTACATATGAACTACTATTTATTTCTGACAATAATGTAAATAGTAATTGATTATTTGAATCAGTTTTATTTAATCCAGATTCTCAAGCTTGCTCATTAATATCAAGGGCTTCATTAGTTTCATTAGACATCATATAATACATTATGTTTAAATTATAGTAATTATAAATATTTAAGTTAATATTGTCAAATTTTTGTTCAGATACTAAACTTGTAAATTATAAAATTTTAATTAAAAACTAGCAAGTTTATCATTAAAAATAATCATGAAAAAAGTAGCATTTGTACACGATCGAATAGTCACTATATGATGAGCAGAAAAAGTTTTTATGGACTTAATAAACAATGAAAGCTTTGATGATGCTGAAATTTTTTGTTTATTTTCAGACAAAGAACATCTTCAAATATGAGAAAAAAAAATAAAAATAAATAAAGTTATTTGAAATGATTTCATAATAAACAAAATAGGCTATCGCAATTTGATGCCTATTTTTCCAATTTTAAATAAATTTATGAATAAACAGATAAACAATTATAATCCAGATAAAGTAGTAATTTCAAGTTTTGCAATAGCAAAAAATATAAAAACTGAAAAATATAAGAAACTATACTTACACAGTCCTATGCAATATATACGATGAAGCTATGATGAATATATAAATAAGTTTTCTTGAATTAAAAAATATATATACAAACTAACAAGCAAATACCTAAGATCGCGAGATAAAAAATTTAATAAATATGATGAAATTTATTTTAATAGCTACTACACAAAAAAACTTTCAAATGAAATTTATTGAATAAATTGAAAAGTAAAATATCCTAAGATAAAAGAAATATATAGATGAATAAAACTTGAAGAATCATATGAAAATTATTATATTTTTATATGAAGACTAGTAAAATTTTCAAAAGAATTAGATAAAATAATTGAATTATTTAATAGGAATAATGAATTTTTATTAGTAGTATGAACCTGAGCTGATGAAGATGAACTTAAAAATAAAGTAAATTGAAATATAATATTTTTATGAGAGATAAATGATGAATTTGAAAAAATTAAATTAATCACAAAATCAAAATGATTAATTAACATAACAAAAGAAAGCTTTTGAATAGTAACTGCAGAAAGCCTAGCTCTAGGAGTACCTGTATTTTGATACAAAGATTGAGCTAGTTGTGAGCTAGTGGATGAAAATAGCTGAATACTAGTAGAGAATAAAGATATTTCCAGTTTAGAAAAAGATTTCTACAGATTTTCTAAAACTAATTTTAATAGAGTAGAAATTAAAAATAATTTTTGGAAAAAATATGATGAAATTATCTTTCATCAAGAATAACATTCACAGTTTCTTTTTCTCATCAAGATAATACAGTAAATTCTACTTCATCATTTGGTTTATAAGCAAAAAGGTGATATAAAAATGTATTACCAGCTCATACTTCAACTCAACCTACTTCTAAAATTATATCTCATTCTTGTAATCAAGCATTATCTGCTGCAGCTCAAGAAACTACATCTTGAATATAAACTCAAGTATTAATATCTAGATCATACTGCCTTGCCAAAGCATTATTTATATCAACATGTTGAACTCACAAAAAAGGTCTAGTTATTTCTGAGTTTTCTTGAACCATTTCCAATGTAGAATCTACAAACTCAGCATTTATAGGCATACTAAATCATATTCACTGCCCTACAGCACTAATTGCAGTATTTATTCATATTACATTTCACCAAATATCCATAAGTGGTCATCAACTATTTCATGGGTTTATAGATGCATCTGTTTGATAAAGTCATACATATATACTATCAGCTGGCACATCATCTAATTGTCTTCATTTTCAACTTATTATTCACAAAGTAGCACTATCTTGAAATTTAGATAAGGCATTTCAAATAGCTATTACCAATTGTCAAACAAGTATTTCTTGATCTACAGAAATTAAATCCACAGGCTCAATTCAAGTAGGAAGTCATCAATTCTCGTCTTCAATTCTTAAAACTGCTATATCAAGCACAGGATCCAACCAAATATTTGAAACATTATAATCAAATCAATCTCTTGTTATTACAGTAAAATCAGTTGATCAAGATCTAGCCTCTTGTATCACATGTTTATTAGTAATAACATATCATTCCTTTGAAACAATTATTCAACTTCATCAACCAATCTCTTGCCTTTCTTCTTGCACTGATCACCCAAAAAAGTCAAAAGGATCTTCATAATATACTTCCAAATCTCTTGTTATTGCAATACTAACTACTCATTTTCAAGCATCATTTATTGAGTCTATAAGAGTAGTTTGCAAATCTCACATTTCATCAAAAGAATAATCTACTCAAGATATATCATATTCAATATCTTCTTGTCAATCATGTTCATATTCTAAAAGATAATATCATAGTCAAAAAATTATTAAATTTATCAACAATGTAGTTACTATAACTATTAGTATTAATCTTATTTTAAACATTTATAAATCTAGTTTTAAAATTTTAAATTATTTAGTTATTATGATATCATTAGAACTTCATAGATCAATTTCTTTAATAGAAGAATAATCTGGGTAAGAATTATTTACTAAATAATATCTTTCTAACTGATCTGCAACTGACTCTAACAAATTAAAATTAATCTCTAATCATGATGATTTAAAAACAATAAGTCTAGATGCTCAGGGTATATACTTAATTTCATCAATATTATCTTCTCAAAAAAAGTTAAATATCTCATTAGTTTGAAAAGTAAAAAGTTCAGCAGATACTTTATAAAAAATACCATTAAATGAATCTAAATCAGAATGATAATCAGGTAAATTCACTATGTTTGCTCAAGAAAGCAATTTACTTCAAGTTCACAACTCAAATATACTATCTCAATAATAAGCATTATAATCTCAATTATAAAAAACAAAATCTGGATCATAAAAATCAAAATCTATATAAACAGTATTAACTCAAACCATAGACATATCAAAAGATCTAACTATTGGATGATCTTTTCTAATTTCATCTAATATGGATGAATAATCTATATATTTTGATTTAAAATAATTTTTATTTGAAATTAAATCAGGCATTCAAGTATATAAAGTAAGATCAGAATAATCTGAAAAATCTTCTTCATTATAATTAATAGATAATATTGTATAATCTTGATGAAAAATTGTGAATCTTATAACTAGAATTGATGCTATAAAAGATATTACAAGAAAAAATATAATAGATATTTTTAATCTATTTTTTTTTATTTTCTTATAAAAATTTTTATATAACTTCTTTATATATATTTTTTTTCTTTTAAAGAGTTTTTTAAACCTATTCTTTCTTCACATAAAAAATTAGTATAATATTGTATAAAATATAAAAGTTAGTATTGTTCATAAAAATATTCATCAAAGAACTTCATAAAGAGTATGTCAAAGTCTTTCTTTGAGCAAAATATATTTATTATCTCAAAATTCTAGTACAGTACTAAGTTGGGAACTTATTTTATTCAAATATTTTGCATGCTTTCATGCTTCATACCTTATATTCATACTATCATACCAAAACAAAAAAGCAAAAGTAAAAGCAATAGCAAATTCAGGAGAATTAATTCAAAACTTTAAAAACATTAAACATGCAATACTTGAAGATACTCAACTATGTACAGAAGGGAATCAACCTGCCCTCCATAATGAATCTACCCTAAATTTTCTTTCATTAAAATAATCAATTATAATCTTAAGCAACTGAATAGTTCAACCTACAAAAATTGGTATTAAAAAATAATAAACCATTAAAAATACAATTAAGTATTAAACAAAAAAATAATAAACAATTTAAGAATAAAATCAATTGAAAATATACAATAAATTATTAATATATGATTATTTAAATAAGATTCTATAAAAAAATGGAAAATAAAAAAATATTAGCAGAAAATTGGGGGATAGAAGCAGATGCTGATAGCTTAATTGATTGACAAGCTTCTATGAAAACATATGAGACTCTTTGAATAAGAGAAGAAAATCAAGATGCCAACCCGGGTGAGTTTATACAAGATATTTTCCTTTGAGCAACTTATTTCATATGAATAGTTGTGACAGTAGCTCTTGTAGTTTCTGCACTAATGCTGATATTTGCATCTTGAGATGAAAAGTTTGCTGAAAAATGAAAATCAGGTATAAAATACTCTATGATATGATTGTTATTGGTAATATTTTCATATTCAATAATTAGAGCTATACAATTATTAGCTGCTTGATAAATTTAATTTTATGAAAATCAAAATATGTTAATAAATTTCTCTAACAACCCTATATATGTTTCAAATTGAAAAAATGAATTTTATATAGAAAACAAAAACATAGAAGAAGAATTACCTAAAAAATTAAATAATATAGAAATAAATAGCTCAATATATGCTATAAATTGACCTTGATCATTTACTGCGATAAGAACATGAACACTATGCATAAATTTATATAAATTTCTATCAAAAGAAAAGTCAAATATTTATACTTGTTCAAAAATAGATATATATAAATACTTATATGAAAAATATAATTTATTTAACATTATTTATGTATTTATATGACAAAAGAATAATTGCTGGGAATTTGATGCTAAAACAAATAAAATTACAAAAGTAAAAATTGATGAACACAAGTTGAATAGTTCATTTTCAGACTTCGGAGAAAATAAGATAGATATAAAATATTATAAAAATGAAATAATCGCTAGAGTAAATTGAGAAATTTACCCTATTGAGAAAAATATTTTCAGCTATAAAGATATACTAGAGGCAAATTATATGATAAATGCAAACATAAACTAAATTCTCTTTATTAATCTATTTAGGAAAAAGTTTGATATAAATATACTAATGAAAAATATAATTATAAATTGAAAAAACAAGAAATAAACAATATATAAATTATAGTTATATATATATTCAGCAAAACTAAGCTCAAAAAGATTATAAAGATATAAGTCCAGATAGTTTATAAGAAAAATAGAATAAAATATCATAAATATCATTCATAACATTAAAACTGAAAATATTTTTATGAAAAATGGTGATTTAATCTGCAAATAATGTGCTCACAACAATTTCTCTACTTGAATTTGTTTATAAAAAGTATAAAAACTTGACTTAATAATAAACATCAAAAATGTAATTATTATAATTAGCAATACAACAATCAAAAAATAAGAAAAGTAAACAGTGAAATTTGTTAAATTAATAATATTAGAAATTCTATGTTGCTGATCCTCAAAACTTTGTCATTGAATTACATCATCAATATTGACTATAATATCAGAATAATCAGATATAGTATCCTTCATATATTCATACTCTGAAGAATTCGTAAAAAGAACATATAAGGTAGGAGGTAATGGATTGTCTATTCAGTATTCATCAAAATTTTCAATAATTTCTGGCATTCTATCCTCTAAAAGTCTTAATGCATCATCTTTGGAATAATACTCAACTTCTAATCAACCTGATTCTAATTCAGACCTCAAGTCAATAATATTTGCATACAGTTTATCTGAATCATATACTTGATCTGGATCTTGTAAATAAAAATAAACTCATAATCTTTCTCTTACATCAGTACTAAAGTTTGATATACTATATGATGTAGCAAAAAGCAAATTAAGAAAAAATAAAAGGAAGCTAATTAAAATAGCCATTCATAAAAACTGAAAAATAGAAGCCTTAATTAAGTTGATAAAATTTTTTATAATCATTTTAGATTGTCTTTAAGAAATTGTTAAATAAAGATATTTTTTCATCATAAAAATTAACATCTTTTTCAAAAAAATTTAATTTATCACGATAGTTATTATAATATTCAATATAAGACTTAACTTTCGAGTAATCATGCTCTAATAAATAAGTTTCTATTAAATTATAAATTATCTCTGCATCTAATTTATTTGATACAGTAAATGCTGACTCAAGAAAGTCTATTCATTTTTGTCTATTTCATGACCAATACTCACAAAGTCAGTAACATCTCAACATTTCAGGGTTATCATCTTCTGATAACATAAGAGAAATCTTTAAATGTTTTTTAGCTTCTGACCAATTTGTTTTCTCCATTTGGAAAACTCCTTTAACATAATAACTCATTGGATCATTATTATTATGTTTAAGCAAAAAATCAATTGGTTTTTCAGCAGATATTATATCTCATTTTAAATATAATATATCAGCAACTTCAAAAAGTGCATCTTCATTATTTGGGTCATCACATAAAACTGAATTAACCATTTCTAATGCTTTATCATACTCTCAATTAGATTTTAAGTTTTGTATCTTTTCAAAGAAATCTCAAGATATATACATAAATATTATTTTTTAAACTTTAAATTATTAAACTATATATTAAATATAGATAAAATATTTGCAAATAAAAAACTAATTCCTTTTAGGAATTAGTTTACATATGAGAAATAATAAATATTATATACTAACTTCTACTCAAGGTCACATAGTAGGACTAACAACTACTCTACTTATCAATTTTCATTTAACTCAAGATGGTTTAGCATCATTTATAGCCTTAACTAAAGCATCTAAGTTCTCAACAAGCTTAGATTCATCAAATGAAACTTTTCATAAAATTGCATGAATGTTTCAAGTTTTATCAAGCTTGAATTCAACTCTTCATTTTTTAATTTCATCTATAGTTGCAGAAAGATCATTTGTAACAGTACCAGCTTTAGGTGAAGGCATCAAACCTCTAGGTCAAAGAACTTTAGCAACTTTTGCTAAGTCTCTCATCATATCTTGAGTTGTAACTAAAGAATCAAAATCCATTTTTCATGATTGAATATCCTTTAACAAAGATTCATTTCAAGCTATATCTGCTCAAGATTTTTTAGCTTCTTCTACTTTATCATCACTTACAAAAGCTGCAACTCTAACTATTTTTCAAGTTCAGTTAGGAAGTACTACAGTAGATCTAATCATTTGATCGTTATATTTTGGATTAGCAGATGTTTTGATACTTACTTCTACTGAACCATCAAACTTAGAATAAGATGTCTTTTTAATTATTTCAAATGCTTCAGATGGAGAATAAGATTTAGTTAAATCAATATCCTTAATTGCATTAGAATATTTTTTTCATAATTTTCTTTCCATTTCAAAATTAATTATAATTTAAAGCGGTAATAACGGACAAGTAATGCCCTCCCGAAAAGAATCAAACTAGGAATTAAGTTTTTTGGGAGCTAAAATTTAATCAAAATTTATAAAAAAATAAGACTAAATATTACAACTCATACATCCTTAAACCTAAAGTCTAATCTTGAACTTCTATACCCATATTCTTACAAGTTCATGCTAGAGTTTTTACTATAGAATCAACATTGGAAGTATTCATAACTGGTTTTTTAATTTCAGCTATAGCTACCAAATCATCTCTTGTGATTTTTCAAATATTTTTCTTGTTTGGTTCACCAGAACCTTTCTTTTGATTTGCTTTCCAAAGTATCAAATTAGAAGTAAGAGGTGGAAGTATTTCCATATCATAACTTCTATCTACAAATATTCTTACATTAACAGGAACCATCATATCAGCTCATCAATATTCTTTTATCAAATCAGCTGTTTTATCATTAAATTCTTTAACGAATTGTCAAATATTAATACCATGCTGACCTAAAATCGGACCTATAGGAGGTGCCGGAGTAGCTTTTCAGGCTGGCATGTGCAGACTAAATTGTTTTTGCACTTTTGCGGCCATTTTAATTAGTTTATAATATAAATTTAGTTTGTACTATATATTGCACTATATATATACTTTTTTCAATTAAAATTCTGTACAATATTTAGCGAATCCAATCCCGCAGAATCACTTCAAGTAAGAATTTTAATTGAATTTTTTTGCAACATATCGTTACTTATAATGTTTTTATCATAATTTTCAAGTGATTTTTTTCAAACATACAAAGAGCCTGTTCACATATAATGAATATTTAAGTCGTTTTCAATACTTGAACTATCCATAAGTCTTATAGCTCATATAAGTATTTCATCTAAAGAAACTAGTCAGTATGGATAAAAATTTTGTCAATCTCACCTAAATATTCATGCCTTACAAGCAGCAATAACATCATCATAGATAGAAGAATCAATCTGATCTTCATCTTCAAACTCGCATTCAATTTCATCAAACTCTAGATCTTTTCACAAAAAATCTTGATAATAATTAACATAAAATGAAGCCAATTGCTGTCTTGAATAAGAAGTCAATAAAAATCAAGAATCAAAATTATTTCATGTATATATACTTAGATCCTCTTCATCAAAATCTGCTTCATTTTCATAACCATCCTTAGCATCTTTATTATATTTTTCTTCATCAATTTCTTCTTCAGTCTCATCTTCAAAAGAATCATCATTTTCTAAGTCAAACTCATCGAATTCTTCTTCATTATCATTTTTATCAGGATCTATATCATCTTCAAACAAATCAGCTTCATCATCTTCAAGATAAACATACTCTGAGGATGATTCTTTAAAATCATCATCAAAAAGCTCTGAGGTATTAAGCAAAACAAAATAAACAACAAGCACTCAAGAGAAAAAAAATCATAAAGCAGCAAATACTATCCTTTTTTCATTCATTATAAAATTATTTTAATTTAATTAATTCTATCAACTTTTTCAAAAGGTACCATCATAGGAGTAGTTCTTCATAATATCTCAACACTAATATAAACAACTCATTTTGTATTATCTACCTCACTAATAACTCACTGAGTTCAAGCAAACTCTCAATCTCTCAAAGAAACAACATCTCAAACTTTAAAAGGAGAAGAATGTTCTGCCCTTTCAGTTTTTTCTTGTATAAATTTCATCATATCATCATATTCTCTATCAGTTAATGGAACTGGACGAGTCTCAGCTCAAACTATCAATCTAACACCAGGAGTATTTCTAATAATATACCAAATTTTATCATTCATTTTTGATTTAACAAAAACATAACCTGGATACAATTTTTTTTGAGTAATAGTTTTCTTACCAGTTGCTCATTTTTTATATGAAACTTCAGGTATAGTAGGGACCATAAAATCAACAATATCATCATCTAATCATTGTTTTTTAACTCTTTCTATTAAGTTTTCAATTACGATATGTTCTTGTGAGGATACAACACTTAAAACATACCATCTATAAGTATCATCTTTTATTTGTTTTTGAATTTCAGTAGTATTGTTTTCCATAAATTATGACATTATTTGATAAAAGTATTGATATAAGTTCATTAAAACTCAGTCTACTGCAGCAAAATATAAAGCAGCTATAATAACAATTACAAAAATAGCAATAGTTAAATTTATAACCTCTTTTCTTGTTGGTTTTTTAACTTGTTTTAAAGTTTCCAAACTTTCATAAAAAAAATTTAACATATTTATATATTAAAATTAAAGGGTAAAAGCTAAAATATAATACAGCATTTTTATATTGATAAATAAGCAAAATTCAAGCAATTTTTAGTTGAATAATTTAAAACTATCTTTATAAATTATGAAAATAGCTTTTAAATATAAATTAAATATTTGATAATGAAAGTAATAGTAGATAAAAAACAAAGAAAAGCAAAAATGAGAGCACACACAGCAACTCATTTACTTCATGCTGAATTAAATAAAATAATACAAGATACAAAACAGGCATGATCACTTGTTGATGAAGATTATTTAAGATTTGATTTTACAACAAAAAAAGCACTAAACAATAAAGAAATAGAAAACATAGAAAGAAAGATCAACAATATAATATATAAAAATGAAAATGTATATGTAGAAAAAATGAACATGGATGATGCATTAAAAAAATGAGCTAAAGCTTTTTTTGATGAAAAATATTGAGAAGAAGTAAGAGTCATAAGTATATGAGAACAATGAGAAACTTCTATTGAACTATGTTGATGAACACATGTAAGTAATACATCAGACATATGAGCTTTCAAAATAGTATCACAAGAATCTGTATCAAGTTGAATTAGAAGGATTATAGCATATACTTGACCCAAGGTCTCTGAATACTGCAACACTCAAGATAAATTATTAGAAGAAATAGCACAAGAGTTAGATTGTACAAGCAAACAAATAAAAGAAAAAATAAATAAAATAAATTCAGAAATCTCATTTTATAAATCAAAATACGAATCAATAAAAGAAAAGACAATACAAAATGAATTAGAAAATCTAGAATGAAAATCAAATGATAATTTTGACCTAATTTGAAACATATCAGATAAGGAGAATCTAAAAAATGAAAATTTTAAAGAAATAGTAAAAAGTGCAAAACAAACATTTGAAGATAAAAATGTAATAATATATAATAATGATTGAAATTTTGCTATAATATGTAATAAATGAAATATAAGTGCAAAAAATATAAGTCAGGAAATTTGATTAAAATGATGATGATCAGATAATTTAGTACAAGGTAAAGATACAAAAATAATATGAATTTAAAAACCAGCTAATAGCTGGTTTTTAAATTATTTTTTTGTGTGAATTACTTGTGTTGGATAAGCAAAATCAATTCACTCTTCTTTAAAAATTTCTAATAATCTAAAGTTAATATATTCTTGAGCATCCATATATCTATTAAAGTCAGATATTTGCATTGTATAAACAATTTCATAATCTAAGCTAAAATCACCAAAAGACTTAAAATGAACTCTTTGAAGTTCAGCATCAGATAACTCCTCACTAGAAAATATATCTCTAACAATATCAGGTATCTTTTTTAATTTATCTATAGGAGTTTCATAAACAACTCAAATTGAAAAAACAATTCTTCTAGTTTGCATTAATCAATAGTTATTAACTTTTGCATTAGTCATATCTCTATTAGATATTATCAACTGCTGTCATTGCAGAGTCCTAAGCCTTGTTGTTTTAATTCAAATTTTTTCTACAGTACCAAAATCATCACCAATAGATATAAAATCTCATATCTTAAAAGGTTTGTCCAAATATATAGATATAGAAGAAAATATATCCTGTAAAATATTCTGCAAAGCAAAAGCTACTGCTACACCTCAAACTCACAAACTTGCCAATAAAGGTGTTATTTCAAATCACATATTCATAAGTAACAACAATATTGCAGTAGCCCAAATCACTATTTTAGATATAAGTACCAATAGATTGAAAGTTGTTATATTATCTTTACTATCTTCTTTTTCTAATAATGCCTTGTTTAGTATATATTGTACAAAATTAATTCAAACTCTAGTTGCTTGAAGTAAAACAATAACTAAGAAAATAATATCAACAGCCTTATCAATATTTTCTGGTAAGTACAAGTACTTTAATGGAAAGTATAGGTACAAAGCCCAGTAAAAATACCTAGGTAATGAATTAATATTTTCTACTACAAACTCATCAAATTTAAAATCAGTACTAGAAGAAAGTTTCTTAAGTTTCTTTAAAATTATCAGCCTAAATATCTTTATGAAGATATATAAAATAATAACAAATCAAAGGGCTATCAAATACTCTATTAATGTATTTCAAAAATAAACTTCATTAAAATCTATAAGTTCAAGTACATAAGTATAATAAAAATCCATAAAAAAACTTTGCTTAAAAAATAAATCTAAGTGAGTTTATAAACAAATAATAATTTATTTCAACAAAAAAGGAGTAAGTTAAACTTACTCCTTTTAAAAATGAAAATTCAATTACATCATTCATGGCATTCACATACCTCACATTCAACCCATTCATCACATTCAAGCCATTTCGTCTTCAGAAGACTTATCATCATCTTTTTTTGGAGAATCTGCTATCACAGCATCTGTTGTAAGCAACATACTAGCTGCACTTGTAGCATTTTGAAGAGCTTCTCTAACTACTTTCACTGGATCAATAACTCACTCTTTCAATAAGTCAACATACTCACCTGTTTTAGAATTGAATCAGTAATTAATATCATCACCCTCTTTAACTTTTTCTATAACCAAATCTGCTTTGTATCAAGCATTGTTAACTATTTGCTTAGCTGGATATTGAATAGCATTTTTTATAATTTCAACTCAAACTTGTTCATCTTTATCATCAAGATTCACATCATCTAATGTTTTTGATATATTAAGCAAAGCAGTTCATCCTCATGCAAGAATTCATTCTTGAACAGCTGCTCTAGTTGCATTCATAGCATCTTCTATTTTAAATTTCTTGTTTTTCATTTCAGTTTCAGTTGCAGCTCAAACTCTAATCACAGCAACTCATCAAACTAATCTTGCCAGTCTTTCTTGCAATTTTTCCTTATCATAATCAGAACTTGTATTTTCCATTTGAACTCTGATTTCTTGAACTCTTGAATCTATACTTGATTGATCTCATTGTCAACCAACAACAGTTGTATTATCTTTTGTTGAAACAATTTTATCTGCAGAACCTACAACTTCTAAACCAACATTTTCTAAATTCATTCAAGTCTCTTCTGTAATAACTTCAGCTCAAGTAACTGTAGCTATATCTTTAAGCATTTCTTTCTTTCTATCACCAAATCATGGAGCCTTTACAGCCAATACATTCAATACACCTCTAAGTTTATTCAAAACTAGAGTTGCAAGTGCCTCTCATTCTATTTCTTCAGCAATCAAAACTATATCTTTTTTACCAGAATTTGTTATTTGTTCCAATAAAGGTAATATTTCTTTAATAGATGAAATTTTTTTGTCAGTTACTATTACTGAAGGTTTTTCTGATATAGCTTCCATTCTAGAAGTATCAGTTACAAAATAAGGACTTAAATAACCTTGATCAAATTGCATACCTTTTACTACATCCTTTTCTAATCAAATTGATTTACCTTCCTCTACAGTAACAACTCAGTCATTTCAAACTTCTTCCATGATCTCAGATATCAACTCACCTACTTGTTCATCTTGTGCAGATATAGTAGCAACTTGTTTAATTTGTTCTTTTGTATCAACCGGTTTTGCCTGTCATTTAAGCTCTTCTACTGCCCTTTCAGCAGCTTTATGCAAACCTCTTCAAAGAGCAAAAGGATTTACTCAAGAACTAATATATCTTAATCATTCTTTACTTATAGAATCTACCAAAACTACAGTACTTGTTGTACCATCACCTGCTGCATCATTTGTTTTATTAGCAGCTTCTTTAACAAATTCTGCTCATATATTTTCTAACTTATCTTCCAGCTCAATTTCTTTAGCTACTGTAACACCATCATTTGTAACAGTAGGAGCTCAATATGATTTTTCAAGTATTACATTTTTACCTTTAGGTCACATTGTAACCATAACAGCATTTGCTACTTTTTGTATACCTGAATATACTTGTTTTCTTCAATCATCTTGATATTTAATAACTTTTGCCATTTTATCTTTATTATTAATAATATAAATTTAATTATTCTTCTTCTCATCATAATAACTCTGTATACTCTTTTATATAGGAATCTATCTTCTCTAATTTTTCTTTATCATTTAATTCTTCATTTTCAATTATTCCTCTTATATAACCAAAGGTATATCATAAAAAATGTTCAATTGATTCAAAATCATTATTAGACATGTTTTTAAATTATTATTAAATTTATCATTCTTTAGCCAAAATACTTGAATGTTTAACTACAAGATATTTTTCTTTTTCTCAGTCTCAATTAATTTCAATTTCATCTGGACTATATTTAGTAAAATGTACTATATCACCAACTTTAACATCCATAGATGATCTATTTCAATTCTCAAGAATTCTTCACTCTCAAACTGCAACAACTTCTCATTTTCAAGGTTTTTCTTTATTTGTATCTGGAAGTACAATTCAAGATTTTGTTTTAGTCTCTTCTTGCACAGGTTTAACTACTATATTATCCTCTATTGGCAATAATTTTGTCATAGTTGATATTTTTAAAATTTAAAAGGCACCTATTTATTTAAGGTGCCATTATAATAAAAAATTTTAAAAAAATTTCAAGACTTTTTATCACCAAAAGACAATAAGTGCCAAATTATCAACTAATTCGCCAGGAATCAAACCTTTCATTATCCCAGTAAAAATTAAAATTAGGATTTATTGAAGGAAACATAGTTCAGTCAATATTTATATAAGAATTATTTATAGCATAAGTAAGAAAATAACAAATTGAAAATGATTCTATATCATCAATTTCTTTTTCTAAATCTAATTCTAAATAATTTTGAGAACAGAAATTTTGATATTCAAGTATAATATCTTGCAAATATCATTCATTTAATAAGCAGTCATAATCCTGATAACAATGATGTTCATCTCCTATATTATCATTAGCTTGTGTTAATAAATAAAACTGCAAGTCTAGTATTCAATTATAAAGAGCATCATCCATAGATTCTTCTTCAAAAGCAGGATCATAACTATCTTCTAAATTTTCATAATAAGAAAGAAATTGAGCAAACCATAACTGCAAACTCTGCAAATGCTGTCAGTACCTTCATTGAACTATAGAAACCATACTTGGAGAAGCACTTGGTGAGGCATCATGAAAGGAAGCTAATTTATAATTATTTGCCGAAGATTCATAATCTCCAAAATAATAAAAATAATTAAAAGCAAGTTGATAAGGAAGATTATAACTTAAACAAGGATTTATGTATTTATCTTTTTCATCAGAAAAAATCAAATCATAAAATTTGTCATCAGACATAGAATTAACTTCATCAACTATTTCTCAATCACATGTATAATGTATTCATTTTTCTCACAAACTTATAGAATCTTCCCAAGATCACTCTTTGACTTCATCAGAAACAATTGAATTTTTATCAATTGGTATTACAAGCTGTCAAAAAACATAAGGGTAAGACCAATAAGGAGATATAGAAGTTAAATTGTCTAATATTGATTTCAAATTGTGAAGGTATTCAGATTGAAATAAAGTTCATACATATTGTATGCTATTTATCCATAAATAAGAAGAATATGTTTGCTGATGAGGCATAAATATACAATTTTGCTGTTCTTCATGACAATGTTCTGAATATTTAGAAATAATTTCATTACTAAAAATATAAGATAGCTCTCTATCTGAATCATAAAAATAGTCCACATAAGAATTATCAATTAAAGTAGAAAAATTAATATTATATCAAAAAACTTGAAAATCAGTATTTTTATCAAAAACAACAGTTTTTTGTATAAAAACAAAAATTAAAAGAAAAGCAAAAATAAAAAATATATACAAATATTTAATCATAATTATACACTAATTAACACTAAAAGATCTAAGTTCATTCCTCAAACTTGTAAGTTGCTCAAGTTTATTTGTTTTAAACAATTGAAAATTTTCTACTATTTCATGAGAATTATTTTCTATTACAAAAAGTTTTCTTTCTAAAATAGAATTATAAAAAGTTAATTTTTCATCTATAGCTTTAAATGCATTATACTTAACTCTATGCTCTATATAACATGGTCAAGATTCTGAAGATATATCTAATCATTCTTTTAACATATATGAATCTTGTTGTTTTAATCATTGATAAAAAAGATTATCTCAATATTTTTTTTCAGAATCACAAGACTGACTATCAAGCATATTCTCCTGTGCTTTTCATCTAATAATTTCTATACTATCTTTATTATTATGTACAAGATTTCTCATTTGTCATATATAAGACTCAAGTATTTGCCTTTTTTCAGATCTTCAATCCAATAATTGAACTATATCAGTATTTACAAGATTTTTGGTACTTTTGATATTAGACAAGGACTTATCTATATAATGGCTTGAAGAATAAATTCATTTACCAAAAGATATATTAGCAAGAGCAAGCTCCACTGCATCATCTCACACCAAATCTTCTCTTATATAATTTTCAGATAATTTTAAATTTTGTTCACTTGACCAAAAAGCTAACCAAGAAAATGAAAATGTACTAGCAGAAAAAAAGAAATAGAAAATAAAGCTAAATAAAACAAATCATACAACAAAAGTGGGCTTTTTAAAATATTTCATAACAAAGTATTGAGTTATAAATCTTATTTGAAAGATAAAATATACAGTCTTAATTTAATAAAATTTAATTATTTTTCAATAGCAATAAATACTATCCATCAATAAAGCTCTTAATTGATGAGTCTATTTCATCATATTTAGAAAAAATTGAATCTAGCTCATCTTTTTTAAACCTAGATAAAACATGTTGAGTGATAAGAGATTTATCTTGAGGCCTATCTATTCAAACTTTTAACCTATAGAACTGATCTGTTCACAAACTTGAAATAGTACTTTTAACTCAATTATGTCCTCAAGCACTTCATCATAACCTAAGTCTAATCTTAGATAAAGGAAGATCAATATCATCATAAATCAATAAAATATCTTTAAAGTCAATTTTATAAAAATTTGAAATACTAGAAATTGACTGTCATGATAAGTTCATATATGTCATAGGCTTCAGGGCAATTATTTTATTTGATACATCATTAAGATAAGAAATTTCTCACTTAAATTTATTTTCATATGAAAAGCTTGAAAATCAGTTTTGATCACAAAACTTTTCAATTATTTCAAATCATATATTATGCCTTGTTAATTTATATTTATCTCAAGGATTTCCAAGTCATACCAAAAGTTTCATCAAAATGAAATTTAGCAGAATAAATAATCTTATTCCATTATATAAAAGTCTATTTTATCTCATTCTTGAAGTTTTTTATTAACTTTAATTTTCATTCAACAATCGTGACCTGAAGAGATTTTATCAACATTTTCTTGTTCTTTTTTCAAAGATGTCACTTTACCAGTAGCAACAGCATCCTCTTCTCATGATCTATATACTCTTAGATATGCTCAATTTTGAATATATCAATCCAAAACTCTTCATCATATAATCATATCACTAGCTTTTCTATAAAATACAGCCTTTAGATCTAGGCTTCATATATAAACTTCTTGTTTTTCAACTTCTATCATTCAAGATGCAATAGATTCTACATAATCAATCAATTCATAAATAATATCAAAAGATTTAATAACAACAGATTGGTTTTCAGCCTTTTTCTTTATTGCTCAAGAAGCAGACACATTAAATCAAAGAATAAATGCATCAGATGCTTTTGCCAAGTTTATATCTGAATCAGTAACTCATCAAACATCATTGTGAATCACCTTAATATCCACATTTTCATGAACATCAATTTTTCAAATAGCATACTTAAGTGCTTCTAAACTTCAAAAAGAATCAGATTTCAAAATTAATTTAAGTTGAACTTTTTCTCATGCTGATATTTGGTCTAAAATATTTTGAACTCAAACTTGTGATTCTTGCTCTTGTTTAGAATCTTTAATCATAGAAATTTTTGTACGAGCTTGTTTTTCAGAATCTACAACTTCTACAATAGTTCAAGGTTTTGGCAAATCTTGTATTCATAAGATTTGCACAGGTTCTCAACCATAAGCAATTTTAGTATCTTTATGTTTCCAATTAGTCATTCTCCTAACTTTTCAGAAAACATCTCATATCACTAAAACATCTCAAACTTTTATGTTTCAAGTCATCATAATAATACTAGCTGTTATTCACTTTTTTGCATCTTTATCAGATTCTACAACAATACCAATTCAATTTCTATCAGGATTATATTTAAGTTCTAATATTTCAGATTGCAGAGAAATCATTTCTAAAAGATCATCTATTCATTCTCAAGTCATTGAGGATACAGGAACTACTACGGTCTCACCTCCCCAATCTTCAGGTACAAGTCAGTGTTCAGCTAAATTTCATTTAACCAATTCTAAATTTGCATTTGGTAAGTCTATTTTTGTTATTGCAACAATTATCGGAACTCAAGCATCTTTTGCATGATTGATTGCCTCTATTGTTTGTTGTTTAATTCAATCATCTGCAGCAACTACAATAATAGCAACATCTGTTATTTTTGATCATCTAGCTCTAAGAGATGTAAATAATTCATGTCATGGAGTATCTATAAATGTAATTAAATTATTGTTATGATGAATTTGAGATGCTCATATTGACTGAGTAATTCAACCAGATTCTCATCATACAATATCAGTTTTTCTTAAATAATCCAATAATTTTGTCTTACCATGGTCTACATGTCACATAACAGTAACTATAGGAGCTCTAACAGATAAATTTCAAAGATCTTTATCAGACTCTACTATAGACTGTATATCTCATGACAAAATATCACTAACAGAAACAGTTTCTTTTTCTTTTTCAATTTTAACTCACAACTCCTCTCATATCAAAACAGCAGTATCAAAATCAATACTAGCAGTTACTGGTAACATTATTTTATTTGCTAATAATTTTTTCATAACTTCTTGCAAACTAACTCACATTTTTTCAGAGAATTCTTTTATACTTATAGTATCTCATATAGTTATACTAGCTTTCTTTTTCAATGTACTTGAAACTTGTGGAGAAACTTCTCTTTTCTTAATCGGCTCTTCCTCCTTAACTTTAGTATTCGCTCACTTTTTCTTGTCTTTTTTTGTAAAAGTTTTTTTCTTTACTGAAAAAGCTTTTCCAGATGTAGAATTAGCTCAAGGTTTCGCACTAGATGACTTATCTTTTTTAACTACACTTATTTTAGGCTTTGTTTCTTGTTCAACAGGTGCATCTGAAGTTGATTCAAAATTGCTAGTTAAGTCATCCTTACTAGCTTTTTCTAGATCTTTTGATCAAGTTCATAAAGTTTTATCTGTATCAAGATCTCAGCTATAACTTTCTACACTAGCAGAGTCTTCCTGTGTCTCTTCATCAACAGAATCAAATCAAAGTTGTGAAAGAAATGAATCTTCTTGTGATAGAAGATCATCTGCAGTAAAAACTTTACCTCAATCAGAGTCAGATTTTTCACTTTTATTTTCTTGGGATTTTTTAATTGTAGAATCTGTATCTGAAGAAGATTTTAATTCTTCAAATATAGAGTCTGAAATTCTTGAAGTTTTTTCACTATATTTTTTACCTGTTTTTTCTTGAACTAAGTCCAAAAATTCTTTTTTTGATAGTCAAAACTCCTTGCTTGCTGCTGATATACTAACCATACACAAATTTAGTTAAATTTATAAATTTATTTAACTAATATATATAAAGATTTTTTAGAAAAAAACAATAATAAATTTTTTTAAATTGACAAATCACTGCAATTATTTATTATTAAGTAATTTAAAATTAAAACTATAAGAAAATGAGTTTTAATAAAATAAAAGATAAGAGCAACACTCCAGAAAGAAATCAAAATAATATAATTAAAAGTACAGCATCAGCAATTGCATTAAGTCTATCATTAACATGATGCAATTTCACTCTTGTAAAATCTGACTGAACAAATAATCAAGATAATATACTTCAGGATAATAAAATAAATGAACAAGAAGAAGTAAGTAAGCTTTCAGGTATAGATGCAGAAATAAATAGAGCCAAAGAAGAACTTAGCAAAGAAGATAATTTTGAAAAAAGAAAAGAAATATTAGAATATATTGAAAGACTAAAATCACTACAGTCTGAGACTTCTAGTAAAAATATAACACAGACACAAAGACCAACATGATCTGATTATCATATAAGCTTTGAACAAAGAGAGACATCACCACAGCAAATCTTTGTCAGTATAGTATGATGAAATTATGAATATAGAAGAGTTAGTTGAAAACTAACTGACCCAAGCTCATGGTGAACAAAGAGAGAAAAGCTAGAATTAGACAACAATGAAGTAAATACAAATATAAACAAATGAGACAAAATTTATTGAAACATAGTATTTTGAGACTCAAGCAGGTCTAGACAAGTTGAAGTTGCACTTGAATATGATTGAAATTTTTTGAATATATATCATGACTGAAATTATCATAGAATACCTATAATATGAAGAAATAAATGAGAAAAACTAAATATAGAACTATGATCACAAAGAGATAGATTTTTGCAATTAGATATTATCCTGGACTGGAGATAATTTAAAAATAGATTTTAAAAATAAATGAATTCTCAAACAACAAAATTGTTAGAAAAAATTAGCAAACAATATTGATGACCAAATAGCTCTCAAATAAGAAGAATTTTAGAAAATAACAAAAAATCACTAGAAGATGTATTTTTTCAAAATGCACTATGACATTTTGTATCTAAATATAAAAAAGAACTTAGAAATATTCTTTGAAAAGATAAAATTGATGCTGAAGACTATGAAAAAGTATCTATAACAAATATAGAAGAAATAATAGAAAAATCAAAAATAAACTACAGAGACTCTCAAGAAATGGCTATTCAATGCATAGAAAAACATCCAAATGATAATATAGTTATATCACTAACAACAGGAGAATGAAAAACTCTAATTGCTTTTCAAGAAATGCTTAAATACCTAAAAAACGACTCAAAAGTATACTTTGCTACACCTACAAACAACCTAAGCGAACAACAATACAAAGACTTTCTTGAATTTTTAAGATATAATTGATACTCTGAACAAGTAAAAGAAACTATACTATTAGATACTAAAAAACATAGTATAGATGAAATTAAAAATTATAAATTCATATTTCTTACTCATCATAATTTGGAAAAAATTGAAGCTTCTAATGAAGATTTTGTCGTAATAGATGAAATTCACACTTGAGAAAGCCCAAATAAAACAGAATCAGGATACAATTATCCTAGCTTTAAATTTTATAATAATTCTAAAGCCAAATGAATAAGACCTAGAGTACTGTGACTTACTGCTCTATCAACAAATCAAGAAAAAGTAATGGAAACATTTAATATAAAAGAATGGTTTGTAGCTTCTCAAGCTAAGTATTATAAAAATAGAAATTATATATTCCACAGTGCCGAAAAAACAAGTGCACTAGTATCTCCTGAATTTTTTGAAATGCAAAAAGATATTGAAGATTGAAGAGATTATATAATAAATAATATTTTTAAACTATTAGAAAATGTACAAAATCAAAATTGAGTACTTTCTAAGGAAGTAGAAAGAACATTCAAAAAAGATAATCTTAAAAAAAGAAGTTATATTGATAATGAAAAGAAAAAACAGCTTTTAAAGAATTTATCAAATAGAGTTAATGAAAAGTTTACTAAAGAACATTATCACGAACTTTTAGCAAAAATTTTAATATGACTACTAGAAAAGCTAAACCAATTGAAAAAAAGTTTTGAAACACAGGACTACGGTAAAGCACAATATAAATCAGAAAAGTTAATATCTGAAATAAGAGAAAAACAAATTAAATATATTGAAAAAATAGAAAACTACAAAGGTAATGATGAATTTACATACAGATATTATGATGCAATACTAAAAATATTACAAAAACTAGAAAAAACCTATTGAATGGATAGTTTTCATGAAAAGATCTCTAATATATCAAAAAAAGCAAATCATCCAAAATTAGAAAGAACATTAGAAATGGCAAGAAGAAATAAAGCACACTGAAAAACTACTCTAGTTTTTGTAGAAGACAAGGAACTTATAAATAATTTTATGGAAATAGCACAAAAGAGATGATTTAAAGTATGATATATTATATGATGAAACAAAAATCAAAAACAAAGACTAATACAAAACTATACAATATCTAGTATAAATAGCCAAGAATTTGATATAGTTTTCACTACATCAGTAATGAAACTATGAGTAAATTTTGATATAAGTGAACTTGTACTTTATAATCTTCCGAAAAATGAAAAAGACTTACTACAATTTGTTGGTAGAATAGGTAGATATAGAACATGAGCAAATGTACATTTTGTATATCCCAAAAATACAATAGAATTTCACCAACAGTTTAGCAGAAAATGAAGGGCTGAGAAAGAACTTGATAAACAATTCAAGGAATGAGAAAAAATCGCAAAAAGATTGAAATGAATTAAAGAAAAAAATGAACAACTTGAACTTTTTTAGACTTCGGAAATAAATTCAAAAATAAATGATAAATGAATTAAAACATATAGTTTCTATTTTATCATTTGCAATACCAATATTTTTTCCTGTATTCACCCTTTATTTTATATATAATCATATTGATAGTTTTGAAATTATGTGGTATGTACCTTTAGTCTACATTGTAGATTATTTCTTGTTTGTTTATCTAGGGGTTTATTTATATCCTTGAAAACATAAAAAAAAGTTTAATATACAATTTTTTACTCCATTGTGTATAATTGTTTTTGCTTATTTATTAGCTATCTCATTATGGACTTCACTTATAAACCAAATAGAACCCTCTATGTGAGAAAATACAGTTGGTGCACTATTTGGTTTCCTGGCATTTTGAATAATAATGCTTATTTCTTATTTTATTTATTTGTTTTTTTTATATTAATATTATAAATGAATTGTTGAATAAGAAAAAATGAAACAAAAAATTTTAATATTTAGTTTTATTAATTTTAGATTGAAAAAAGCTTTAAACTGTTTATCATAAAATAAATTAATTTTATACACTCTCAAAATTCAAATGCAATTTTCTGAAGTTGATAGCAAAATCAAATTCATATACTTAATAAAACTAAAGTAAATAATACATATATTTTTTGATTAATAAATATAAAAAAGACCAAAGAAAAAAGTCTCTGGTCTTTGTAAATTATACTTGTTTAAGTTCTTGTTCTACTTTGGAAATATCAGATTCTATATTTTTTAAAAGATCAGATTTACCTTCATCTTTAAATCTTTTTTTGTAGTCTTTTAATTTTGCTAAAGTAGCTTCTAATTGAGATTTTCTTTCTTGTTTTTGCTTTTTATCTTCTTCAATCTTTCTTAATTCTTGCTCATATTTGGACAAATCTACCAAGTCATTTTCCAATGCCGGAGTTTCTCAATCAAAATAATTAGTTTCATATCCAAGTTTCCTATCAAAGAAATCATCAAGATATCTGTTAAAATTTGTTAAGTTATTCCAGTCAAATCCAAAGAATCATCTATTTTCATTATTTCTTATGAAATCTTGATATTCTTGTTCGTTGTCAAATTCTTTTTCAAATTTATTTTCTTTTCAATTTATATTACTGTATTGATATACTTTTGCTTTAAACATCTTATTTTGGGTTAAGATATAAAAAGCTAAGATCAAAGCACCTATGTTTATTTGGTGCTATATAATATATAATCATTTTTTAAAAAATTTCAAGTTTATTAGTATAAAAAATTTATTTACTATTATTTGAAATAAATTGGAATCCCATCCCTTCGGGATAACTTACAAAAAGAGCTTTGTTAATTTTTGCTAAAGCATTTACTAAGTTCAATTTATAACTAATATGATATTTCTACTATTAAAAAACTCTCCAAAATAAAGCTGGAGAGTCTTTTAATAAAATTCTCAAAAAAATACTAATTTTCAACAATCACTTTTTCATTTACAAAAGCTTTCAGTCATGCTTCACCTAGTTCTTTACCATAACCTGTATTTTTAATTCATCCATAAGGA
>CAZACQ010000007.1:0-42274 GCA_964483725.1 uncultured Candidatus Peribacteria bacterium
TAAATAAAATTCTATTGAAAATTTAGCTATAATCTTTATGATTATTTACATATATTTATATAACTAATACAAATACAAATTTATGAAGTACGAACTTAATAAAGGAAATAATTCAAATTACGAAATTACTATTATTGAAAATAAAGATGACTTGATAAACTATAAAGAGTCAGTTCTGAAAAAAATGGCTAAAGATGTTGAAGTACCTTGATTTAGAAAATGACAGGCACCAGCTAGTATGGTGGAACAAAAAATAGATCCATCATACTTACAAATGTGAATATATGAGGAAGTTGTTCATCAAGGTTTACATAAGATATTAGATGAAAACAAAGATATTAAATTTATTGGTCAAATATATGATGTAAATGAAGCATCAACAGATGATGAATTTAGAATAAAATTTAAATTAGATGTTTATCCTCAAGTAGAAGAAAAAAATAAAAACTGGGATTCTGTTAAGCTTGAACCAGTAAAAGATAAAGTTACAAAAAAAGAAATTGATCAAACAATAGATAATCTTAAAAGACAATATGCAAAATATGAAGATGTAGAGAAATCTACAAAACAAACTGTTTCAAAAGTTAAGTTCGATTTCCTAGATGAAGATTGAAATGTGCTAGATAGTGGTTCTGCATTTGTTTGAAAGGAAGATATCCAAGAGCATCCAATTTTAGCTGATCTTTTTGTATGAAAGAAAAAGTGAGAAAAGTTTGAAGTTGATTATGATCATGAAAATTTTCCTCATATTTTACACTATCATAAAGATGAAAAAACACCTTCAAAATTATCTTGTGAATTGGTGGAAGTTAAGAAAGTGGTTTTACCAAGTTTGGATCAAGATTCAATAAATGAGCTTTTTCATTGAGAAGTTAAGGATTATGATGATTTAGTTAGTAGAATTACTGAAACTATACAGCAACAAAAATCTGACAAAGCATTAGTTGATAGTATTGAAAAATATATAAGTGATATTCAAGAATCTTTAAGTGTTTCTATACCAAAGACACTTATAGATGAAGAAGAAAAATCAAGAATGAAAGCATTAGAGGAAAGATTTTGATGACCAGAATGATTGAAAAATTATTTTGATAAGATATCAAAAGAAGAAGCTGATAAAATGAGGGAAGATATAAGATCTGCGGCATCTTCTTCTTTGACTAAGTTCTTTATTCTTAGACATATTACAGAAAACTTAGGTATAGATAAAGATATTGATTGGAATACTCCTTTAGATGCAGAAAGAAAAGTATATGATAAATTAGTTTGAAGCTCTTCTTCAAATTCTAAGAAATCAACTAGTACAAAATCAAAATCTACAAGTACTAAGTCAAAGTCTACATCTACTAAATCAAGTTCTACAAGTACTAAGTCAAAAAAAACTACAAAAAAATCTGATGAAAAAGAAGATAAATAATTTGAATGAAATTTATTCTATAATATAATAAAATGTTCTGAAACTTATGAGATATGACTCAAATGTATCAAAAGTATAAAAAGTTACAAGAAAGTATGAAAAATACTGTAATAAGAGCTAGAGAAGATTGAGTTCTTATAGATATTACTGCTGAAATGAAAATTAAAGATGTAAAAATTGAGGATGAGGCATTGCTAGATCCTTCTAGAAAAGAAGATATGGAAAATGCTATACAAGCTGCTATTGAAAAAGGTCAAACAAAAGCTCAAGAAGTAGCTATGGAAAAAACAAAAGAAATATTAGGTTTCGATCCTAATGATCTAGCTTGAATGATGTGATGATGATGAGCTGGATGATGAATGCCAAATATACCTTGATTGAAGTAAAATAAAAAACAGACATTTGTCTGTTTTTTATTTTTCTTTAAATTCTATCTTTATAGGACATCATACAAATCAAAAGTTTCTTCTAATTACATTACTTAACCATTTTTTGAATGCAAAGTTTGCTTTTTCTTCATTGTTTATGAATACTAAAAATTTTGCAGGAGCAGTTCAAGTTTGAGTTGCATAATAAAATTTACAAATTTTGTTTTTTGGAAATCTTGGAGGACTTTCAAGCCATGCTTTATTCAAAGCTTTGTTTAATTCTGAAGTTCATATTTCTTTATAAAACTCTTTGTGTATTTGTTTAGCAAAATCTAATAATTTATTTAAATTGAATCATGATTTAGCTGATATTTCAACAATAGGTATATGTTTCCCAAAAGATAGTAAAGCTATTATTTGCTCTGATTTAAGCTTGAGTGTTTTTTTATCTAATAAGTCACTCTTATTAAGTGCAATAATTATAGGAACATTTAGTTTTTCTATTTGTGATATTATTGTTTTGTCCGTGTGAGTTAATCATACACTTACATCTATTAATATTATTGATATTGGTTTTTTGTATTTTATTAATTCAGTTGTTTTGCTTAATGCTATTTTTTCTAATCAATGAATCTTACCTTTTTTTCTTATTCATGCAGTGTCATATAATGTATATTCTTCTCATTTGTAGTTTATTTTGCTGATTATATAGTCTAGTGTAGTTCATTCGCTATCTTGTACAAGAGAGATTTCATCTTGTGAAAATTTATTTAACAATGTAGATTTTCAGCTATTGGGTCTTCATATTAAACTTATTCAAACACTAGTATCTACTTTTTCTTCATAAGCTATAAAATTATTTTCATCTATATAATCACTAATATATTCATTTAATTCATCTAATCATTCTATATTTTTTGCACTTGTTGCAATTATCTCATTAAATCATAATGAGTAATAATCTGAAATGTAGTTTATCAAATTTGGTTTATTTACTTTTCAATCTAGTTTATTTGCTATTAGTACAGTATCTTTTAATTTTCAATTTTTTATTATACTATCTCTAATTATCTCGTCTTGGTTTGTAAATCAATTTTTTCAGTCTATTATGAATAATATTAAATCAGATTTCTTTATTATTTCTTCTATATGTTCCATTTCTTCAGAAAAATCTTCCAAACCTGGACTATCATATAGTTTGGTAGGGAAGTCCTCTTTTGGGTAATATATCTCAGATATTATTTGTCTAGTTGTTCATGCTATATCAGTTATTATAGCTCTATGCATTCATATTAATTTATTAAAAATAGAGCTTTTACCAACATTTGTTTTTCATACTAATCATATTTTCATATTTTTTATTTTCTTATTTTCTTAAATTAATTATTTTATTTTAACTCAATTTTTAAGTTTTGATTTAATATTATTTATTTTTTCACTTTCGTTTACTATTATTCATATTCATTTATTTTTTTCTTTTATGATTTCATCAATATTTTCAAAACTTATTGTTTCACTTATGTTTTCTTTATTTGATCAAGAAATATTGTTTAAATATGATGCCATTTGGTAAAATTCATTCTCAATAATATCATTTTTTCTGTAATCATCACTAAATACATTATCTATATCTGTAAATACAATCATTTTAGGTTTAAGATTTTTTAGGAATGCATCTGATTCTCATTCTTTGTCAATTCATCATTGTAATACAATATATTCAGGAAAACTTATTAAATTTTTAAAAAACTTTATCCAAGATTTTATATATACAATAAATCGAGCTAATTTTGCATTATAAATTGTATTTAAATTCATAAAATCCAATAATACACCAAAATATGTATTGTATGGCTTGTATTTTTCCCTTGTGTTAAGTCATTTTGAAATTAAATGATCTTTAATTTTTTCTCTTATTATAGATTTATTACTTACTCATACAACTAATATTATATATGGATTTTTTATTTTGATTATTATTTTCACCAAAATTTTTAGATGTATATACATTAATTTCTTGAAAAAGTTTTTCATTTACTTACAATTAACTATATTAAATTTCATTATTTATAAGTATTTGCTTACAAATAGCAAGAAAATATATTTATATATTTATTATTATAATGAAAAAGTCTAAGTGATATTCTTGAGAAGATATAGCAAAAAATTATTATTTATCAAAATGATATTCACTACTTGCTCAAAATTATACTATAAAATGATGAGAGATTGATTTGATATTTGAAACTGCAGAAAATTTAATTTTTGTAGAAGTTAAGGTTATAGATTATATAGATGATATATTTGATTATATTACCAAAAAAAAGTTGAAATTTTTATCAAAAACTATAATATCCTATTTGAGTGCAAATCCAAGTTTTAAAGATTACAGTTTGGATGTTGTATTTATTAAGAATTCAGATATATTTGAAGTATATGAAAATGTATCAATATAATTATTTAAAAAATTAAAAAAAATAATGTGAAAAGTTAAAAATGTATTTGTTTTTGCTTTATGAATTATGTTTTGATGACTAATATCCTCATTATTTATATATTCTTATTATAATGATATTTTGAATCAAAACGAAAATGTAAAAGTAGAAACTACTAGCATGCTTGAAAATATTAAAAATAAACTTTCTAATGTTAGTACACAGTCTTGAGAACAAGACTATTCTAGTAATAATGATTATGAAAAATTTGATCAAATATGGGATATATTAAAAGAACAATATTATTATGAAGAAGATTTGGATTATGATGATATGTTTGAATCAGCTTTAAAAGCTTTTGTAGAGTCAACTTGAGATCCTTATAATGTTTATTTGAGTACTGATGAAAATGAGTCTTTTCAAGAGTGATTAGAAGGTCAACAAGATTTTGAGTGAATTGGTGCAGTAGTTGGTAAAAGACAGGATTGAGTGATTATAGAAGAGCTTATTCAATGAGCTCCTGCATTTGAAGCTTGACTTATACCTATGGATATAATAGTTCAAATTAATTGAACATGAACTCAAGATTTGTCATTACAAGAAGCAGTTGATAAAATTCGTTGACCACAATGAACTACTGTAGACTTGAGAATTCAAAGAAATGTAGATTGAGAGACAGAATTTTTGGATGTTGAAGTAATTAGAGATGAAGTAAATGTACCTTCTGTAAGGTGAGAGATAAAAGAGGAGGATGATAACAATATATGATATATTAAAATATCCATATTTTGAGATGATACTCAAAGAGCTTTACAAGATCTTATTGATTGATTTGATTCTGATGAAATGGATTGAGTTATATTAGATCTAAGGTGAAATTGATGATGATTTTTACCAATGGCTGTAAGTATTGCATCTTACTTTATCCCTGAATGAATGGATGTGGTAAGTACAAACTATAGAACTTATCCATCAGAAGATTATGAATCTGAATGAAATGGATTTTTAGAAGATTTACCTCTTGTAGTATTAGTAGATGAAATATCTGCATCAGCATCAGAAATTATAGCAGCAGCATTGAGAGAGCAAGTATGAGCAAAAATTGTATGAAAGAAAACTTTTGGTAAATGATCTATACAAACATTATATGATTTTGATGATTGATCATCTCTTAAATATACTATTTGAGCATGGTATCCACCAAGTTGATATAGTGTTGATAGAGAATGATTAAAACCAGATTATGAAGTAGATTTTGATATAGAACACTATGAAGAATCTAATGTTGACTTACAAATAGAAAAGGCAAAAGAAGTTTTGATAGATATAATTAATGAATAATTTGAATTTTTAAGTTTTAATATGTCAAAGAAAAATTTAACTAAGTACAAAATTTTGACAGTGTTTTGTAAATGTTGACAGAAGTTAGTTAAATACAAAAAATGATGAAAGTGAAGGCTAATTAAAATACATAAGGATAGGATATCTGAAGATTATTCATGAGTATTTATAAATGATTATTCTTGAGAAAATTCAGATATCTATTGTCCTAATTGTTCTTCTAGATTAGCTACTGTCAAATGTATTTGATGAAAATATGTAAATAAACTAAATCAGTGATCTATTTGAAATATAAAAAAATAATTTAACTTTAAAAATTGTAATGTACTTTGTAGTATTGTGAAAAAATATTGAGTTTTCCTTGTTAGAAATTGAGGATTTGAATATCTACAACAAAGAAAAGTCTTGAGATATCTTATTTTTTGATACAGATTATCCAGATTTATTGTCAGATTTAGCTTGAGTTGTAAAATTTTGAAGAGTTATTGAAAAATCTGAAATAATAAATTACACTAAGTGAAAACTTGTTTGAACAAATGATAATGATTTTGCAAAGGAATTGAAAAAATTATATTCAATAAAAAGATTTAAGATTGTAGACATCTGAAAATCAGATTTGGAGATTAAAAATAAATGATTAGAGATTATAAAATATAAAGATAAGTATCTGCTTGTTGAATGATATCAAAATGTAGATGTTTATTCATATATTGATTTTGATAAGCAAGTTTCATGAATGCAAGTTTGAATGATGCCTAGTAAATTAGCTCATATTATGATTAATATATGAAAAAATAATACTAATTATAAAGATAATAATCTAACAATATATGATCCTTTTGTTGGTTTTTGAACTACTTGATTCTTAGCAAACTTTCTATGATATAATTTTATTGGAAGTGATATAAATGTTACATCTGCAAAACAAAATCTAAATTGGTGGAAGTCTACAAATTATTATAATTCTAATTCTATGTTTACTTTATTCAAACATGATGTGAAAAATCCTTTTAATAAAAATTTTTTGAAAAAAGTTGATTTGATTGTGACTGAATGATGGCTATGACCTGTTATAAACAGAAGGGCAAGTGAAAATGAATTATCTAATAATCAAAAAACTATAAGTAATTTATATATACAATTTTTGTCTAATGTTTTAGATTTTTGGTCTGAAATAAATTTAGTAATAACGCTTCCATATTATATTTGATACAGTAAAAATATTTTAGAATCAGAAATATCAAATTTTTTATTCTTGAAATGAATTAATTTTAAATTTCTTGATACTGTTTATCATAGAAAAAATCAATTAGTTTGAAGAAAAGTATTAGTTTTAAAAAAATAAAAGAAAAACCGGCAAAGGAAATTCCTACCGGTTATCAGTTTTGTGAGGATAAGCGGCAGGGATTTATATATCCCTATTTAAATACACAAGATACTGTATATTTAGATAGAAATCCGTTTATCACTCGTTTTTTGTGCTTGCAGAGCTGGGGTCAGTCTACTAAGCTTAGGGAAATGCCCTAGTATTTACAAAAACCGTCTAGCAGGTACCTGGTGGAGTGCCATGCTCTTTCAGTTTTTGATTATATATATTATAAACAATCAAATTCATTTTTCAAAAAAGAAAAACTATTTTGAATATTTATATATTTAAAATATTGACATATATATTTAGATGTTTTTTGTATAATTAATACTGATCACTTTTAGTTATCTTTTATATTTATTTTTTTATTTTTAATTGAAAAATTTGCTAAATTGTTTAATTTAATATTGTTTTATATTTTAAAAAATAAATTATGTTACATGAAGATAGGAATTTGTTGTCAAATAAAGTACAAGATATGAAAAGAGCAATTGATTCACTAAGAGAGGAGTTGGAAGCGGTTGATTGGTATAATCAAAGAGCAGAAGCATGTGAAAATCCAGAACTAAAGAAAATATTAGAGCATAATGCTCATGAAGAAAAAGAACACTGTGCTATGTTGATTGAATGGCTTAGAAAAAATGATGAATGATTTCATAATGAACTATCTGAGTACTTATTTAAAGATAATGATATTACTGATCATGAAAATGATGTTATGTGAAGATAATTTAATGCAGCTTAATAAGCTGCATTTTTTAAATTTCAGTTGAAAAAACACATCAATTATTTAATCTATTGTATGTTTAATTTATGACTAATCAAAAAACAATAAACTATGCAAGAACCAAATTATATCCAAATAATATCTGAAAACTTATGAATACAACAATGGCAAGTAGAAATTGTTTTAAATCTCATTTCTCAGTGAGCTACTGTACCTTTTATATCTCGTTATAGAAAGGAACAGACTTGAAATTTGGATGAAAACCAAATAAGAGAAATAATAGAAATCCAAAAAAAGGAAGAAAATTTATACAAAGCAAAACAAACAGCTATTTCTGGAATTGATGAGCAATGAAAATTAACTCCAGAATTAGAATCTAGTATAATAAACTGTAAAACACTAAAAGAAGTAGAGGAGATATACAAACCATACAAATCAAAGAAAAAAACAAAAGCTATGATAGCTATTGAAAAATGATTTCAACCAGTAGCAGATAGTATAAAAAATAATGATTTGATAATTCCAGAAAAACTTCTAGAAGACTATACACAAGAAGAAATCTTGTTGTGAGCTTATCAAATAATTTGAGCTGAAATTTCTGCTAATACTGATATTAGGCATTTTTTGTTGGATGAACTCAAAAAACATTGATTAATTAAATCAAGTAAAAAAACTGAAAAATCTTTGGAAAAACTAAATGACAAAGATAAAAAACAAATTCCAAAATTTGAAATATATTTTGACTTTGAAATAAAAATATCAAAAATTAAGGCATACCAAATACTAGCTTTAAATAGATGAGAAAATTTATGAATTTTGAATGTAAAAGTTCCCAAAGACGAAATGATAATAGATAAAACTTTTTCTTATTATCTTGATCTTTTATGAATTAGAACTGAGCCAATACAAGACTTGAAAGAGTGATTCAAAATTTGAATAGATGCACTTTATTCATCTGTAGAAAATCAAATTAGATCTGAGTTAAACGAACTAGCCCAAGATGAGTCTATTAATACTTTTCAAATAAATCTTTCATGATTATTGATGACAAAGCCTCAATACTGACAAAGAATTCTAGCAATAGATCCTGGTTTTAGAGCGGGTTGTAAAATTGCTATTATAGATGAGCTTTGAGATGCATTAGCTTTTGATAAAATTTTTATTAATGATGAAATTTGAGCAAAATCCAAGATTCAAGACTTAGTAAAAGAATATAATATAGATGTTTTGGTGATTGGTAATTGAACCTGAACTGATGATGTGCAAAATTTAGTTTGAGAAATTTTTGATTGAGATATTTATATAGTAAATGAATCTGGAGCTTCTGTTTATTCTGCTTCCAAAGTAGCTCAAGAAGAATTTCCTGATCTTGATGATTTGGATAGAGGGACTGTTTCTATTGCAAGAAGATATGTAGATCCATTGTCAGAGTTGGTAAAAATTCCTGTATGAAGTATATGAGTATGACTTTATCAACATGATATGCCAGCCAAAAAATTGGAAGAAAAATTAGGTTATGTAGTAGAGGATAGTGTAAATAAGGTTTGAATTAATGTAAATACTGCAAGTGTGTATTTATTAAATCACATTTCTTGAATAGACAAAAGACAAGCTAAAAAAATATACAATAATAAGCCTTACAAAAGTAGGCAAGATTTGCAAAAAGTCTTATCAGAAAAAAGCTATGAACAAGCAATTTGATTTCTAAGAGTGCCAGAAAGTGAAGAAAAACTTGATCAAACTGATATTCATCCTCAACAATATGATTTAGCAAAGTATATTATTTCTAATAATCTAACAAAACTTGATGATAAAATGAAAGAATTATATCCTGATGCTAATCAGTGAACAGTAGATTTTATTATTCAATCCTACAAAAATATTGCAAAAGATCCTAGGGAAAACTTTGCACATAGTAAAGCAAAAAAGCCTGTATCTATAAACGATTTAAAAGAATGAGATGAGCTTGAATGAGTAGTTAGGAATGTAGTTGCTTTTGGTGCTTTTGTTGATATAGGTTTGAAAAATGATTGACTTGTACATATTTCACAACTTGCAAATGAATTCGTATCCAATCCTATGGATATTGTAAAAGTAGGGGATATAGTTAAAGTTAAGATTATTTGAGTTGATTTAGAAACTTGAAAAACTCAATTGAGTATGAAGTGAGTTTAATTTTATATTTCTATAATAATATTATGAAAACTTTTAAATATATATTTTTATTTCTTATTGTTATTATCATAGCATTTTTTGTAGTGTTATATCAATTTATTTTACCTGATTCTGCACCAACTGACTTGGATTGGACCAAAGAACAAAAAAACTTACCACAAATAACAATGTCTTGAGATATTGTTGATATAAAATATATCAGAGATTTTAATTATTTTTGAACATGAGAAAAAGTTAATTATCTGTCTTGATCTTATAATATTGATGATTTAAAATCAGCTTATTTGTTTACTTCAGAGTTTTGATTTGATTGAAAAATTGCACATAATTTTATTAGTTTTGAGTTTGAAAATGATCAGTACTTATGAATATCTGTAGAATCTAGAAGAGAAAAATGAAATGAGTATAATCTAATAGATTGAGCTTTTAGGCAATATCCACTTGTATATATGATTGCAACAGAAGAAGACTTAGTAAGAACTAGAAAAGAGGATAGCTGAGAAACCTTAAGATTTGTTGAATTTGATTTTACTAATGAAGAGCTTGAATCTTTTTTTAAAACTTTTATTTTGTCAGCAAAAAGAAGCAATGAAAACCCTCAGTTTTACCATACAATATTTGATAATTGTAGTACTAGAATAGTAGATCATATTAATGATTCAACAAATTATAATATTTGATATTCTTATAAAATACTTTTTCCATGATTATTTGATAAATATCTTCATGAAAACTGATTAATAAGGCATTCTTGAAACTTTGATTCCCAATTATTTAATATTTCATATTCTACTTGAGATATATTAAATAATGATTTTTCAAAATTTATTAGAGAATAATAAACTTATGAAAAATAAATATAAATTTATATTTTATTGAAATTTGAAGTATAATAAAAAGTATAGTAAATTATTACCTAAGCATTTTTCTAAAGAAGATATTACTCTCAAATGATATAAAATGTATGATTTATGAAATGCTCCCTGAGTAAAAGAGTGAAGTAAAAATGATTTTTTATATGCTGAAGTTTATACATTTGAACTAACAAATCTTTGATATCTTAAATTATTGTTTATTTTATGAATAATTGAATCTACATTTATTAGAAGATATAAAAGAGCACAAATAAATACAGATTTTGGCTTATGTAATATTTATATATATAATTGGGATACAACTAATAAAAAGCCCATTATTGAGCGATAAGCTTTAGATTTATTTAAGATATACTATTATTATGATGTTTACTATGACAAACTTAAAAACATCTACAAAAATTAGTTTGAAGTTTACATTTTTTACAAGCTTAATACTTGTATTATTTTGAGTTATAGTGAATTTTTTTTATTTTACTCAATGGTATTGACAAGAAAAAGCTAGATTGGAAGAAAGATGAACTTTTTTTGAAACATTTTGATTTTGAAATAGATTATGAGTAAATCCAATAGAAAACTTAAGGTTAAATGCAGCAATTTCAGAAACATTAATTGAAAATAGTATTTTATGGGATATAGCAATACTGGACTGAGAGTACTATGTGTTTTCAATTTTAGAAAATCAAGTTCTATATACAAAAGTATCACATCATATATATGCACAGTTTAGCTTGTTTTTAATAACTTTGTATGTAATAATACTATTTATTTTGTTATCTTATATATTTTCTTTTTATTTTGTTAAATCTTCACTAAAAAACTTAAATTATTTGGTTTGAAAAACAAAGAATCTTGATCTTGAGCATCTAAATACAAATATACATATAGATTGACCAAAAGATGATGAGATAAAGATATTAGCTGATACCATAAGTAATTCTATGAAAAAGCTTAATAAACAGGCAAAATCACTTAGAGAATTTATCTCAAATGCTTCTCATGAACTTAAAACTCCTCTAATGGAAATATCTTCACAGCTAGATTTAGTTGATGATTATGAAGTTAAGGATAACCTAAAAACTAGTGTAAAAAATATGAATAATATAGTAGAAAATTTGTTAATATTAGCAAGAATTCAGTCTCAATCAAATTTTATATATGAAGAAGTAGACATTAGTTTTACTGTACAAAATATTGCAAATAGAATACATAAACTTTATGAAGGTAAAAGTATTAATTTAGATTTAAAAATTACAGAATGAGTTAAAAAACATACAAGTCTAAGTTTGTTTGAAATGCTTTTTAAAAATTTATTGGAAAATTCATTTAAATATACTAATAATTGATGAAATATAATTGTGGAGCTAGATAATAATTATCTAAAAATTCAAGATGATTGAATTTGAATTAAAGATAAAAATTTATCAAAAATATGGGAAAGTTTTTATCAAGAAGACTTATCAAAAAATGATTCTCAAAGTTTTGGCTTATGACTTTATATAGTGAAACAAATAATAGATGTCTTGTGATATGATATAGATGTTAAGTCACAAGAATGAAAATGAACTAGATTTACTTTGTATTTTAATTAGATAATTATAAATTATGAATATACTATTAGTTGAAGATAATAAAATAATTTGAAAAGCAATTAAGAAGATGTTAGAAAAGAAGTGATATAATGTTGATTGGTATTTGAACTGAGAAGAAGCAATTGATAATTTTGATAATTCAAAATATAATTTAGTTGTGCTTGATTGGATGTTGCCTGAATTTGATTGAATTTCAGTTTTAGATCATATCAGAAATATTAGTGATATCCCAGTTATTATAACTACATCTAAATCTCAATTAGATGATAAAAAAGAAGGTTTTTCAACTTGAGCTGATGATTATTTAGTAAAACCATTTGAAATGGAGGAACTGTATATTAGAATAATCAATTTGCTTAAAAGGACTAATCAAATTGAAAGCTTTACATTTGACAACATTGATGTATTTCCTCAGCAACACAAGGTTATGAAAGATTGAGTAGAAATAAAACTAACAAATAAAGAATTTTTAATACTTGATTATCTTATTAAAAATCAATGAACTCCAGTATCAAGAACTGATATAATTGACTACATATGGTGAAGTGATTGAGTTTTTGATTGAGATGATAAACTTGATGTATATATATCAAACATTAGAAGAAAAACAAATAAGGATATAATTCAAACTGTTAAATGATTTTGATATAAAGTGGAGAAGTAAATTTAGCTATATTTAAGCTACTATCTTTATAATGTAATTAAAGCTTTTAGAAAAGCTATTTAATTACATATAATAATATAAAATGAAAACTAAAATAATATTTGCTCATTTATTGTTAACATGAATATTTTTTGCTTCAGCAAGTACTTATGCTAATGTGCATGCTGCTGCCCAAAGATGAGTTTCTACTAGTGAAAGATCAAATATTAAACCTTCAACAAGAGCCTTAAATTGACTAAACTTTTCTTTAAAATCTCAAGACCCAAATAAAGTAAAAGAATTTAAGGCAGCTTTGGCAAATAAAGATATAAATAAATTAGAATTATTATTAATTGAATTTGATAATAAAAAACAATGAAATTAATTTATAAGTTTTATCGTATCTTCTAGTTTATTTAAATCTATGCATGGATCAGTTAGTGACATTCATTTTTTGATAGATCATAGATTTTTTGGATCTCATTTTTGGTTTCAAGTATATATATATGATTCTATCATATATCATACTATTTTGTCTTTGTTTTTTAAACTTAGTGATTTTTTTAAATTTTCATTTTGTAATTCAGCATTTTTTCAACTATTATCATGATTCAAATCTATAATATAGTTCGTTTGTAGTCAAGATTCTTCTAGATTTTTATTTATTTTATCTATAAATTCATCGTTTATGTTATTTATACTTTTTCACTCAATATTTGCTCATCTTAATATTATATGAGAATAAGGATTTCATCTACTATTTTGTTCTAAATTTCATATTGGAAATATACTTTGAGAACTTCTTGCAGCAATTAAATTATTTGCACTTACTTTGCTATCTCAGCTAGTTGGGTTTTTCATTCATACAGCTTTATTTACTGATGAAGCTATTTCTCTATGTTGTTGATATTCACTATTTCTAGCTCATATTGCTATATATGAAACCAAATCATCTAAATGTTCTAGTAATTGTGGATAAAGTAGCTCATTTGCAATAGCTAATCAATTTTCTACTAACTCTTTTATAATTTCTCTACTTTTTTCTATTCATTTATTTCGATCAACTTCAGATCAAAACTCTCATCATTGTATAATTCATTTTCGTCAAACTGTTGTTCTTGGTTTACTATCATATGCTCTCATAACTATAAAAACTTTGTCATCATATTTTTCTTGTAATTGCCTTAATTTTTTTCAATACTCAATTAAACTTTCTTTAAAATCCATACTACAAGGTCAGGCTATTATTAGTTTTCTTTTATCTTTTCATAAAATTATATTATTAATCGTGTCTTGGTCTTTTTTTACCTTAGTTTTTATTTCATTATTAATTTGTATTTTATTTTTTAACTCTTCTGCACTTATTATCATAACTAGCTATTAATTTATAAATATTATTTTAATAATAGTTTAATTTAAATAATCAATAGAAATTTTAAAATTCTATTGATTTTGTGTTTTAAAATAGTAATTATAGAGTTATATTTATTTAAAAATAATTTAATAATGAAAAAACTACTATTTATAATTTCTATGCTCTTATTGTTTCCTATTACAAAAGCTTGGAATTTAGAGTGAGTTGATATAATTAGTAGAGAAGATCGAGGTGCTGATGAATCTTTGAGATTTTATGATAGAGAAGAATACAAGGATATACTGGAAAAAAGAGAAGAATACAAAAAATATTTACAAGAATTACATGATAGTGATTATACTAAGTATTTAGAAGAAGCGAAATCATCAATTATTAACGAAAAAAGGAATGAATTTGTTTTGGAAAATAATCCTGATAGTATTAGAACAGATAAGACACTTGAAACTTATGAATGAAATGAATTATGGTGGCCAAATTCATATAGATTTGATAAAGAATCTATAGTTGTACATCATACAGATAATGACTATGATAGATTTGAAACAGAAGAAGAAGTAAGAACATTTCTAAGAAATATATATCGTTCTCATGCTATGACTAACTGATGGGGTGATTTATGATATAATTTTGTTATTGATCATTTTGGTAACATTTATGAATGAAGAAGTGGATGATCTTGAGTAGTAGGAGCACATGCATCTTGGAATAATGTTACAAGTGTATGAATATCTTTAATTTGAAATTTTGATAAACAACAGCCAACTAAAGAGCAAATTAATTCATTGATAGAACTTAGTACTGCTATTTCCAATAAATATGATATTAATCCATTGGAAAGAAGAATTTATAATAAACCTTGGTGGGATGAACCATATATTCAAAAAGTTACAGATTATTCAATTGTTTGACATAGAGATATATGAAACACTTCTTGTCCATGAGCAAATTTATATGAAATATTACCTCAGATAAGAGAAGTAGTTAGTGATAATAAAAATAATATTCAGTTAGCAGCTGATATAAGAGAGGAGTCTAGAGACTTAGCTTGATATGAAGAGATTCCCCAAAGAAGTATTGAATCAAATTCAACTCAATATATATGATGAGATTCACAAGAGATGAGCTTATCAGTTGATTGACAAGAAGTAATTAACTGTTATACAGAATCTTCAAATATAGCTGTGAATGACTGTTATTTAAATAATTGAAATTTTGAATTTGAGTTATATTATTTGTGATCAGTAGCAAGTGGTGAACATACTATAATTTTGGAAACTGATAAAGAAATAATATCTTATGATCTTACACTTTTATGGCAAAAAGACTTAGATAAAGCAGTAGAAGCAAGCAAGACTAATTTTAAAGAAACTGTATCTGATCCTACTACTGGAAATAGAATTCAAAAAATAGAAAAAGAAGTAGATACTGATTCTGCAATGTCATATTTGGATAAAAATGTACAAGTATTATTGTATGAATTAACAACTGATTACGATAATTATGATATTTCTTGTTCAAATACTTGTTCAATTGAAATACAGTGAAATTTCAAAGAAAATATTTCTGATTTTTCATTAAAAAGATACTCTGATAGTTTGGAAGTAAAAATTTGAGATGAGTCATATTATTCAGAATTTATTGATATTTATAATAATTGATGACTTATACAGTTTGATAATTATTCTAGAGAATCCTATGGATGAACTCCTTGGAATAAGTTTAGATGAAATATTCATATCAAAAAAGACTATATAAAACATTTATGAGAAGAAACAAAAAATGATTGGGTGATAATAAACAATTTGCCCTTTTATGATTATATGAAATGAGTAGTAGAAACAAATGATCAAGAACATATGCAAAAAAATAAAATAATGGCATTGATTAGTAAAAATTATATGTTATTTTATTTTGACAAATGAAATGAACATCCTAGTATACCTAAAGCTTCAAGTTATAATGCAGTAGATGATGCTAGAATATTTCAAAAATATGCTTGAGCTTGAGTTGAAAATACTATTACAAAATGGTATGATGCATTAGAAAAAACTTGGGATGAGATTGTAGTCTTTGATGACCATATACCTATTTTGCCTTATTATAATTGCTCAGCTTGATTTACTTGGTCATGAGAGGAAAGGTTTTGATGGACAGATACTCCTTATTTACAATCCAAATTGGACTTTGTATCTTGTGATGATTTTAAATGACATTGAGTTTGATTGTCTTGAAGATGAGCTGAATATCTTGCAAATAGATGAATAAGCTATGAATCTATTCTCAGATATTACTATGATTGAGTTCAAATTTTAAATAATTAATTTAGGAAATGGAAAGAAATAATACATCAGCAGATATTTATGAACTAGGAAATAATTCTTGATATGAAAAAGAAATTCTATCATTATTAAATTCTTCAGTAGACTTAGAAAAAAGATCAAAAGAATTAATTCATGAGTATGAATCACTTCTAAAGGAATTTAGAAGTTCTAACTAGTCTGTAGTTTTAGCTTTACTAACTTTTTCCCAGCCTAGCTGTCAACATGCTCATTTTTCGTCTCTTCACATATTTTGTCTTATTGTAACTGTTAGTCAGTTCTTTTCAGCTATATTTTTAAATTCTTTAATAGTTTTATGTTCACTTTCTTGAAGTTCTGGCATTGCAGGATTTTCATTGTATGGAATTAGATTTATATGACAGTTTTGATGTTTCAAAAGTTTTGCAAGTTGTTTTGCATGCTCTGGTTTATCATTCATATCTTTTATCATTATATATTCATGAAATAATCTATTTCATGTTTTTTTGTAATATTCATCTAATACATCTATAAGTTCATCTAATTTGTATTTAGATCATATTGGTACTAATTTTTCTCTTAATTCTTGATTTGCTGCATGCAAGGAAATTGCTAGCATACATTCAATATTATCTTCTAACATCTTTTTAATTCCAGGTATAATTCAAGATGTTGAAACGGTTATATGTCTTTTTGATAGACTAAATCAATATCACTGTCATAGCATTACTTGTATTGATTTTTTTACATTTTCATAATTTAGCAAAGGTTCTCACATTCACATAAAAACTATATTTCTCACTTTATGATAAGTTCAGTCTTCTTTTTTTCAAAATTTTTCTTTTACATAGTTATTTGCAAATATCAGTTGTGATATTATATCCTCCCAGGATAAGTTAGCCATAAATCATAACTTTCATGTCACACAAAAAATACAGCCAACAGCACATCAAACTTGTGAGGATACACATAATGTAATTCTATTTAATTTTTTTTCTCAGTTCTCTTTGGTATGCCAATGATACATCAATACTGATTCTAGAACTTTTCAATCTTTTGTTTCAAATGAAATCTTAGTTGATTCTTCTCATTCAACTATTTTGTCTGCTTTTATTGATAATATTTCAAAATTTTCATTTAATTTATTTCTCAAATCTTTTGATAAACTAGTCATTTCGTCAAATTTTACATTTGAGTTTTGGAAAATTTCTTGATTAATTTGTTTTATTCTAAAGGGTTGTAATTTATTTTCTTGTCTAAATGATTCTAATGATTCTTTGTTTAGTATAGAAGTTTTATTCATTTCTTATTGATTTTTTTTGATAAATTAGTATATATTGTTTGCTCAAAATAACCACAAAGGAGGATAATATGAGCGAAGTAACAACTTGTCCAAATGCCCAACCAGTGGAGATCCATGAGAACGATCTTATGGGCTTGGACGAAGAGCATACAAAAGTATGCTATGCAGTATCCTGCAAATTCCTAGGTCGGACTGCAGACAAGAGTAATTGTTGTCTGTGGTCTTGTCCAAGGATCAGAGAGCAAATTGAGGAGAAAGACCTCAATGTTGCATAACAAAAACTAAATCAGAAACTAGGGTAGGTATGTCCGCCCTAGTTTTCATTTACTATAATTTGATAGTCATTATATATTTTCTTATTAGTTTTTAGTTGTTTTTCAAAGTTTTTAATAGCATATATTACAGTAGCATGATTTTTTCATCCAAAATAAGTTCATATTTTTTCTAATGTCCATCAATAATGATTTTTTGCTATATACATTAGCATTTGTCTAGCAGAACTTACTTCCTTTTTTCTAGAGTCTCATTTTATATCATTTATAGATATACTATAATAATTTGCTATATATTCTAACATTTTGCCAAATGATTTATAACTTTTACTATTCATATCATCTGCTGCTTGTATTTTTGCATCTTGTAAATTATCTGAGTATATCTTATATCACAAAGTTTCCAAAGCATCATATATATCTTTTTTACTAATATCACTTCCTAATAAATTTTTTCTTGTTAGTATTATATTAATAGCTCATTCAATTTCTCTTATATTATCTTTTACATATTTTGCTATTATTTCTACAAATTCACTATCTAAGCTTTCTGATTTTTCTCTAAGTTTAGATGATATTATTGCCATTCTTGTTTCATAGTCTGGTTTCTTTATATCTGCAACTAATCATAAGCTAAATCTACTTCTAAGTCTTGCTTCAAGCAACTCTAATTCTTTTGGAGGGCGGTCTGATGATAATATAATCTGTTTTTGTTTCAAATGAAATTCATTGAATATATTATGAAATATTTCTTGAGTTTTGTCTTTTCAGGCCAAAAATTGTATATCATCTAATATTAAAATATCTACTTCTTCTAATTTTTTCATCAATGAATTTAATGTATTTTTTCTAATATTTTCTACAATTTCATCAATCAATTTTGTAGTTGGTAGATATACTACTACTTTATCTTTATTATTATTAATTGTATAATTACCTATTGATTGTAAAAGATGTGTCTTTCACAAACCCACATTTCAGTAAATAAAAAATGGATTATAATTTTTTCATGGTTTTTCTGCTATAGATATTGCAGCTGAGTGAGCTATTTGATTGTTTGATCAAACTATAAAATTATCAAATCTATATCTTGGATCAAATAGTATTCAAAAATGATTTTTTAATTTTTCTTTAGTTTTTTTATCAATATCACAGTTTCAGTTTCAATTTCAATTTGTTTTTTTAATATTAAGTATTTTTTTTATATCTTTTTGTAAGCTATTTCTTCAGCTTTGGAATTTGCTATATACTATGAAATTTACTTTAAAATTATTACTATATATTTCTTGAATTACATTATCAAAACTTTTTTTAAAAAATTTTTTTGCTTGGGATAATATGAACTCATTAGGTAGTGCAACATATACTACTTGTTTTTTCTCATCTATTCAAATAATTCATCATCTATTCAAAAAAGAAAAAATTTTCTTGCTATCTTCTAAAGTTGCAAGTTTTAGTATTGATTTTTCCCGTAAATTCACCAGATAGTCTTTCTTTTTCTTATCATATTCTTCAACAACATCTAATAGCATAGTCATTTCTCTCATAGAATTACTTATTTAAATACTTGTTTATTCTTTAGAAGATACTGCAGTTAGTAATTTTGTTTGATTTTCCATCACTAAGTCATTTATTATTTCATCAATCTCTCCTGATAATATTCAAGGTAAATTTGACCATGATTTTTTTATACGATGGTCAGTGACTCTATCTTGAGGAAAATTGTATGTTCTAATTTTTTCTGACCTATCTCATGTTCATATTTGGTCTGCTTTTTCTTCCATTAATTTTTCATGATGTTCTTTTTGTTCTATTTCGTATAGTCTTGATTTTAACACTTGAAAGGCCCTTTCTTTATTTTGAAGTTGTGATTTTCATTCTCATATAGTTACTATTAATCATGTTGGTTTATGTATTAATCTTACTCATGTTTGGTTTTTATTGGCATTTTGTCATCAAGCTGAACTTGCTGCATATGTAGTTAGTTCTACATCATTTTTGTTTAAATTAACTTGCACATCATCTACTTCAGGCATAATACTTACTGTAACAGTACTTGTATGTACCCTTCATCCACTTTCTGTATCAGGAATTCTTTGAACTCTGTGAACTCAACTTTCAAATTTTAATTTTGAATATACATTTTCTCAAGATATTTTTATTATAGCTACTTTTAATCATCATATATCACTTGCTTGTTCTTCAACTATTTCAGCATTCCATCAAATTATTTCAGCATATCTAAGATACATTCTCATAAGTTCCATAGCAAAAAGTCATGCCTCATCTCATCATGCAGCAGGTCTGATTTCCATAAATATATTTTTATCATCATTTGGGTCTTTGGGAAGCATAGCTATTTTTAATTTTTCTTCTAATTCTTTTATTGCTTCTTCACTATTTTTTAAATCTTCTTTTGCCATACTTACAATCTCTTCATCACTTTCGTTCTCAATCATTTGTTTTGACTCCTCCGAAGTATTATAATGCTTTTTGTACTCTTGATATAAATCATAAGCTTCTTGTAAATTTGAAAGCTCTCTATTTAATTTTATCATTTTCTCATTATCTGAAAATACTTCTGGTTTACATAATTCATCTTTTATCTCATTGTATCTTGATTCTAAATTTTTAACTTTATCCCACATTTCTTTTAATTTTAGATATAAAATAGTTTAATAAAAAATTTTACTTATTATTATGAATATTATTCAAAATATTGTTTCTCATACTCAATAAATATATTGTGATATTTTGTCTGAACTTATAGGTATAATTACTAGTATAAATATTACTATATACAAATATATTGAGTATTTTTTTATAAAATCAGCAATGAAAGAGTTTTTTAATTTTAGTAATCTAAATCAATCCAGAGGAGGAATTGGTAAAAAGTTAAATATTGCTAATATTATATTTATTATGCTAAATAGTGTTAAGAAAAATATAATTTGATTATCTGAGTTAATAATACTTCATGCACTTTGAATTCATACTATATACTTAGAATAAAAAAATAAAATAAATACTCATATTATACTTAGTAATAAGTTGGATATAGGTCATGAAACTGTGAATATAATTTCTCATGAAGTTTTGTCTTTGTAATAGTTGCTATTAGTTTGTGTTGGTCTGCTTCGTGAGAAATTTATTAGGAATGCAAATATTAGTCATATTATACTTAGATGCTTTATAGGATTTATACTTAATTTTTTGTTTATTTTGGGACTGGGATCTCAAAGTTTATAAGATATATATGCATGTGTATATTCATGAACTGTGATAGATATTATAATTATAATTAATAAATAAACAAGTTCCAAAATCATATATATTTTTTGCTAATTAAATTTTATACAAAATTAATCATTTATATTACTTGATATAAACTCTACAAAATTCTCCCAATTAAGTATCTCTTCAGAATCTATTTCTGGTCTATAACTAATTTTTACTTCATTAATATGATCCTTCATAAACCAGTAATCATAAAGTCTTTCTGGATAAGTAACATCAAGACTATCTTTGATATTCATGTTTCAATATTGTTTTCATAGTATCAAAAATGGTATTTCACTTGAATATGTAGAATGTATAGAATTTAGTAAATTTTCAGCTGTACTTCATTCATTTCTAAAATATTGATTTATATTTGAAGCCATTTCATTATTTACATATCATGAAGGGTTTATTTCAGGATTATTTGTAGTGAACATATTTGATATATCTTTTTTCAATCACATATTTATTGATCTAATAGTTATATCATAATTTTTTGACTGAATTTGTCATTGAAATCTCTCAGATGATTCAAAACCTTCAAAACTGAAGTAATCTCTTACTCAATTATTTTCAAATATTTCTTCTAATCTTTCTTTAATATAATTATTTATTTCATTTTCATAATATATTATTTTTATTTCTAACTCTTCTTCGCTTCATGCTATTTCTTCTGTTGGTCTATCTTGATAATGTACTGTAAATTCATATATTGTTTCTCAATCTCACCTTACTATATAATTATTTTCTCAAACTGATATATTATTAAAATCAGGTGATATATTATATCTTGCAGTATCTCATCAGTCATATCATTGTAGTGTATAAGAAGCTCAATCATCTACTTGAACTGAAACTTCATCAAATGTTCTATCAAATTCAAAGTTTAGTTCATATCTTTCGTCAATATTATCTAAATAATATTGTCATGTAAAATTTTCTTGATTTATTGTATTTCATAAGCTTGGCATTTCTATTTCAACTTCTTGTGACTCTGATAAGTTTTCTTCAAAACTAGATAATGTTTCGTATAAATCATTTCAAGATATATCAGTTTCAAATAAAAATCTGTCTTTTATAAAGTATTTATCATAATCTCAAGTATATATATTTGAGTTAACTTCATTTCCAATTGCTCTTCTTATATTTCAATTGATTGATTCTGAATCAATATTGAAAAATATAGAAATAAAGTTGTTCAAGATTACTTTATTATTTCTGAATCAATCAATGTTTTCATTATGTATATATAAGTCAACTATATCAGATGATTGTTGATAATTTTTAAATTCTTCTATATCATTAAATCTTTTGGCTTGATAAAATCTTACATAACTATCTTCACATTCTGACATATTGAAAACTATACTATTTGGGTCGCTTGTTCATTGTTCTATACTTGCACAGTTTGTACCTATTGGGTCTGGTCAATATGATTCAATATATTGTCAAAAGTTCTCTTCTCATTCAAGTATATGTTTTGGTAGAATGAATTCTGAGAAAAATATTTTATTGTCAGCAGATCAATTTGGAAATGAAACAGCTACTCAATCTTCTTCTTTATTTACATCTATATTTGCAAAAGTGTTTAAATAATTTATTGATCGCTTATTTTCTTTTATAATATTGTTATATGTAAAATATATATCTTCATTTGTTACAGGAGTTCAATCAGATCGATATTTACCATCTTTAACTGAAACTTTAAAGTCCCTGTAGTCATTTGTCTCTACATTACATAGATCCTCTTCAAATTCAACATTTGTTCACTCAACATATGGACTCATACATCAATTAAATATTAATGATTGAAAAAACCTATCTTCTCAATCATCACTTAAATATGGTAGGTATGCAGGAGATGAAAAAGTTCAATGTACAAATGTTCATCATCTTGTTGGTTTCTTTTCAGATACATCTAATATATATACATAAAAAATGTGCAATGTAATAATTCACCAAAGCACAAGTATTGATGTGTAAAAATATTTTAGAAACTTAGAATGTGTAATTCTCATATCATATTATTTATGATTATTTTAAAATTAATTTTTTTATAGGTAAGGTAAAAATAATGCTATTGAAAAGAAAATTATAGCACTAATTATTGCAGATTTTTTAAGTCATCATTCAACACTTTTTTTACTTCATGCATCATCACCTCATGCACCTCATGCTATTCAGCTTCAAAGACCTCATTTGGGACTCATAAGTAATATTGATGCAACACAAATTATTCAAGATATAATCATTATTATTGTAAGCAATGTACTCATTTTCAAATTATAATTAATATATAAATGTTTATTGTTATACATAAAATTCTTTATAATTTTTTTAACTTGAAAATCAAGCAAAATTAATTATTTTATACTTATGCTCTAGTAGGTAATACCTTATATTTAAAATTAAGGAGGAAAGTCCCAACACCATAAAACTGCTAGCTGCTAACAGCAGCTGGATCTCAATATAAATTTGAGCAAAGGAAAGTGCCACAGAGACGGAAACTACTCTAAAATTTTAGAGGAAAGGTGCAACGTGAGGATGTTTATACATTTTTAGTATAGCTACCTCTACTGAAATATTAGGAATTAATATTCAGTGGTAAACCCTAGCTGGTGCAAACTTACTTCTATTTTTAGAAGGTAGTGCTTAAAATTAGCTATAAGCTAGTTTAGATAAATTTTACCAAATACAGAATTGGGCTTATTGCTAGAGCATATTATTTATAAATTTATTTAAATTAATTTAGCTTGCATTTTTTACTTAAATATGTATTAGTTAGTTTAAATAAATTTATAATTTTCATGAATTAAAATTAAGAATATGAAAAAATTAATATATATTTTGTGAGCATTGTTTGTGTTTTTTCCATTTTTATCATATGCAGATATTAGTATATCTCCTCTTAGGTTTGAATTTGAAATTGAAGCTTGAGATGATGTAAATGAAACAATTAGAGTTACTAATCGTGCTGATGAGTCTGTAACATTGTATACTTCAAAAGAAAACTTTGTTTCATGAGATGAAACTTGAAGACCTAGATTTATTGATAGATCTGAATTGCCAAATCCTGAATTTGCTATGTCAAACTGGATTGAAATACCTCAGGATACTCTAACACTTTCTCCTTGAGAAACTAGGGAAGTGGATTTTTCAATAAATGTCCCAGATAATGCTGAGCCAGGATGACATTATTGAGCTTTGTTTTTTTCTCCAGGTGCTTGAGACTGACAAGTAGCAGTAGTTAGTAGAATATGAGCTTTGATGCTTGTTGATGTGCCTTGAGAAGTTGAGGAATATTGAGAATTAGAAAGTTTTGAGATATGAACTATTTTTGATGATGATTTTTCTGTTAATGATCAATTTGACTCTTTTCCAATAAGTTTTCTTACTAGGTTTGAGAATATGTGAAATGTTCATATAAGACCTGAGTGAAAAATTGAAATTATTAATGAAGATTGAGAAGTTTTAGAAAATATATGAAAAGAAAGGATAACATCTCCAGCATGAGCATTTGTATGAGAAAGATTGGTAGATTATATACCTATTAATGATTGATGAGGTAATGTTTTACCTAATTCAATTAGAGCATTTGAGTCAACATGGAACTGATTTGGTTATAATGTCTTGGATGATGAATGAAGGCAATTGGTTAAATTTAGAGATTTACAAGAACATTATGAAAATAAAGCAAGTGAGGATGCTCAATATTTGAATTTTTGGGAAAAGATAGATCAGGTACCTGTAGAAGAAGAATTTACAATACAAATGGAACTTAGTTATACTACAAAAGATTGAGAAAAAGAAGTATTTTATGATGATGATACTATCCAAATAGAGTATTTGGACTCCAAAACAGTCATTAACTATCCTATTATTATTGCTATAGCTTTAATATTTCTAGCTATTATTGCTTTATTATTTTGGAACAAAAAAAGAGCAGAAGAAAAGTTGAGACAAAAAATTATGGAAGAAATGAAGTCATCTTGATAAATTTATTTACAAATAATTTTTAATGAAAAAGATTCTTATAGTACTAATTTTGTTTTTTTCTTCCTTTTGAAGTGTAATTTTTTCTAGTGAAAAAGTTCAAATATTTGCTACAGTAGGTGATCTAGCTCCTTCACCTAGAATAATATCTGTACAGCCTAGCTCTGATCCGGTTTTTGTTCAAGCTGGAACTTTGCAGTATTTCACAATAGAATATGAAATTTCTGAAGAATATTTAGATGATGAAACTATTGATAACATTTACTATTCAATAACTTCTGCTGACTGAGCAGTAAATCCAAGTTTTTGAACTATAGAATCATCTTGAAGTATTAATTTTTATTATAATGCCCCTTCTGATACTGGTTTTAGATCTGAAGAGATTACTTTTACTATGTTGCAATCAAGTGATGACTGAGACTCTATAGTTAGTCATAATATTGCAGTTTATGTGTTTTAAAATTAAATAAATTATGAGAAGATTATTAATTTTTGTTTTTGTTTTTGTAGTAATTTTGTTCTTTTATAATAATATTACAGATGATTTTGATATTGATGATATCTTAGTTAATGATTATTTTGCAAAAAATCTTACTTGGGATACTGAATTTTCTGATGTTGTATCATTTAGAAAAGATGATTTAATTAATTATTACTTTATACTCAATATTGAATCAGACAAAATATATTCACTAAATTTTGATGATTCTTTGATTAAGGAGGACTTTATGTTTAATAATTTTGATTTGACTTATCAAAATCTTTCAGCAAACAATTATTTGTTTTTTTTATCATGAACTAAAGCTAGTTCTTGAAGATTAAAATTATGAGATCTTGCTGATTTTTGAAATTATACAAAATCTGATTGATGACTATCTTTCGATTCAATTTCTTATTATGAAAACTATTATCAAACTTGATCATCCTTAGAAGATTCAGACTTTGAAGAATGAGAAGAATTCAGTGACGAGGATACTGTTGAATTAAGTTTAGAAAATGAAGAATCTTCAAATGATGAGAAGGATGATATTTGATATGAATGATCTGATTTTGATCTACAATTGTCAGAAACATCAATTAATATATCAGAGAATAGTCTAATTGAGATAAAATGATATGGTGCATCACAAGTATCTCTTGTTTGAATTTGAGATAAGTTTTTTGATATTCAGGAAGATGATTGAAATTATTTTTTTCTTATTCCATCAGGAACTTTTAGTTCTTGAACATATTTTTCTTTTTTTATGGATGATTCAGAAAATATTGTATGAGATGAGTTGTCTTTAGAATTTTATTGAAAAGAATGAGAAATATCAATTTCTAGATTTATACCTAATACAATAAACTTAGATAATGATTCATTAATAATTGTTCAATGAAAATGATTTGATGATGTTGTTTCTATTCAGTTAAGTAACAACGAAATTTTTGAAACAGCAGATTTTGAAATAATATCTGATACTACTTTGGCATTGAATTTACCAAGCGGTTTGAATAAAGATGAGTATTATCTAAATATAATGTGACTTGACAGGATATATGAATTGGATTATATTTCTTTTGAAGTTGTTGATTAATTTAATAAATAATTAAACTATAATGAAAAAAATAATTTTATATATAATTTCACTTTTATTTGTAGTCTCTCTATGATTTGCTGATAATTTTTATGATTTCACTTTGAAATTAAATTCTGAATGAAATGACCAGTATAGAAATTCAATATCTCAAATATGATCTTGAACTTTAGTTGATTTTAGATTTATTGCAATTAATTCCTCTGATGAGGAGACTAATCTAACTATTCCTTTTTGATTTGATTTGTATGATTATGATCTTGATAGCTGAGATTGTAATATTAATTCATATTCTATAGATAATAATAATTTAAATATTAAATTTGAAAATAATTGAAACTCAAGTTGTACATTAGAATCTTATATGACATATAACTTAAATAATGTTGGAGATTATAATTTACAACCTATATTGTGAAATACATTACATTCATGAGTTAAATTCTCAGTTTATGATGATATAGTTGTAAGCTCAGCAAGTACTGTTGATAGTGAATGAGATTGAAATTTAGACTCTATTAGTGTCTGATTCAATAAAGACTTTCCAACTGATTCTTTTGATGATTATTATGATAATTTTTTTATAAAACACTCATGAAAGGAACTAGATTTTGAATATGATTGATTTGATAATTGAAATCTTATATTTTCTTTGGTAGAATATATGTCTTGAGATAAGGTTCCTAGTGTGTGAATAAGTGAGAGTTTTGAATATGAGTGATATAATTTTTTGGATTCTCAAATACAAGCAGTGGATAGAGTATCACCTATACTTACTGTTTCTCCTGAGTGAGCTGAAGAATTTGATACTTCATTAGATATTGATTTTGATATGACTGAAATATGATATATATATTATTCATTTGATGAGCTTGAGAAGGAAGACTTGATTAATGATTGAAATAAACTAAATTTTACTTGAACTACAAAAACAATTACAATTTGAAACTCAAGAGACTTGTATACTGTCTGAAAAGATTTTGCTTGAAACTTGAGTTGAATTAAAACTTACGAATATACTAAGGATCTTCCTGACCCTGCTCCTTCTCCATGATGATGAGGTTGATGATGAGGTTGAGGAGCTCCAACTTGTAGACCTGCAGATTTAGTTTGTGAAGAATATCGCTGAGATTATATATGGCAAAGAGATGAATGAGTTGTTTGTGATTGATGAGATTTGTGAGATCCTTGTGATCCAGAAACTGAAGAAACAATTGAAGATGATGAAGAAGATGATGAAGATCTAGTTGATCCAGTTGATGAGGAAATAAAGGAGGATTTAGATTATGAATTTGACCAAACTTGATTCTTAATAAAAAGGTGAGTAGATTTTGAAACACTTAATTCAAGTATTCTTGGTTTTACTCCTATAGCTCTTGAATCTACAATAAATCAGATATTATCTATATTTGAAAGAGATAATACTTATATTTATGAAAAATCACTTGTATCTAATTATTTAGTAGAAAGAAAAGAAAATATATTTAATAAATTTGAAAAAACTATTGAGAATATATTTGAATATAGATCTAGTTGAGAATCTTCTTATGCAAATGATGCTTTAGCTTATCTTGCAGATTATAACCAAGAAAGAGAATTGGCATATGATTATATTTATTCTTTAGTAACAGATAGTGAAATAGACTATTTAGATACTTCTGTATATATACCAGTTGATGCTTCTTTGAATCTTGCTTTTTTTCAAATTGAACAAATTATATTTGATAAAATACAATTACTTTATGAAAATAATCAAATAACAAGAGAAGATATTGATGAATATATTAATTATTATAATAGATTTGTTTGGAATATAGTTATCTATAGAATAGAAAATTCTGATTTTGCAAGGCAAGAAGCATTAGCTTTGATACCATATATTGTAAAATACGATGGAATGGACTTGGATATTAGTGATAACTCATCAAATAATGAAAAATACCAAAGAGATTTATCAGTATGAGATGAATGAGCTGATGTACTTGAGCTACAAAATTATCTTAATGATAATTGATATTGGCCACAATCTATAGAAATTTCATGATACTTTTGAGAAATCACATTGTCTTATGCAAAAAATTATTTATCAGATAATTATTGAATTGAAACTGATAGTATAAACTATATTGATACTAATACTTTAAATTTATATTTTTAAAAATAGCTTATTTAAGCTATTTTTTATCTATTGACAAAAAGTTTTTAATAAATACATTCAAATATTTGACATACTTTAAATACTAAGTATTATTATATATAATTTATATCTTTATATACAAAGAAAATGAGAAAATCACAAAATAATATTAATAGTAGTAATAATAAAATCTCTACAAGAGATAAGATTATGAAAAAGATTAGAGCAGCAGCATTAGCAGCATTAGCTATATGAGCTTGAGATGCTATAGCAAATGATAAATCAAATGATATAAAACAGTTATCATCTGCTGATTCTACTCAAGAAGAAGTTTTAGGAAGTATTAATTATACAAAAATAGCTTCAAATAATTCATTAACTTGATTATTGGAAGAATTATGAAATGAATTATGAATTTCTGAGGATATATCAACTTTTTCAAATCGTTCAATCATATACAAAGAAATTTTGTGACTATGAAATTCTTATTCTGGAACTTATGAACAAAATATATCTTTATTGAATAATTTACAATCAGAACTTATACTAAATTGATCTGATATTTCATGAAATTTATTAAATAATTTTTCTAATTTTGAAGTTTGATTTGATGATGGAAAAGACAGAGTGCAACAAGATCTACCTGAATCTAATGGTGATTATGAAAACATAGCTTCAAATAATTCATTAACTTGATTATTGGAAGAATTATGAAATAAATTATGAATTTCTGAGGATATATCAACTTTTTCAAATCGTTCAATTATATATAAAGAAATTTTGTGACTATGAAATTCTTATTCTGGAACTTATGAACAAAATATTGAGCTATTAAGTCAAATTTCTTCTAATTTAAAAAATAACTCAGATAATTTTGTAAATGATATAATAAATAAATTTGAGTTAACTGATACAAGTGTAAGTGATTCAAGTTATGAAACTTGAGACAATTTAGTAGATGATAATAATTATGATTCATATTCTTGAGACTCAAGAACTTCTAATGAATTTGAACAGGATAATTATGATGAAGCTGATATTAATGTAAGACCTTCACAGTCTTGAGATGTTTCATGAGATATTACTTATTGAGACTTTTATTCAAACTTTAGAGTTTCACCTGAAAATCCTGAAAGAAGTGAAGCTAATGTTTGATATGAATCTGATGAGTGAAATTGGGATTTGGAAGTATGAGTTTCAGCTATGAATATGGCACAAAATACTTTTGAAGTTGTAAGTTTGAATTTCAGAAATCTAATTAATGAAAATGCTTGAATATATGTAGAAATTGATAAATCTTTTAGTGAAGATTTTCAAAGAATATTAGGTTGAGTAGTAGTTCAAACTATGGATGACAGAGTAAAAATTAATCTTACTGCTCAAAATCTAAAAAGACCAGATAGACTATCTCACTGATGAGAGACTTACGAATTTACAGGTACAAGAAATACTGTATGAACAAGTGTAGACTATTCTTGAATTGATAATAATTTTATTGATGCATTGTGATTAGCAGTTGTTTACTCAAAAACAGATGATGAATACTTATGATCAGTAAGAACACTTTCTGAACAAACTGAAGAATTTTTCAGACAATGGGAAGAACATTTATATTTTGAATGAGCTGAGTCTTGGGATTTTCAAGCTTATCAAGAATTTTCTGTAAATGATAGGTTTAGATGAAGAGTTTGAGCAGGTTATGTTACTAGAGAGTACAACTTATCTGGAGAAACTGAATCATGATTTAGTGCAGATGCAGAATTAGATTATTTAATAAATGATAGAACATATTGATCAGTATGATTTAGAACTGATCCAGTATTTAATAGAGCCTCAGTTTGAGTTAATTATATTCCTCATCCTTGATGAGAGATATCTTTTGATGTACAACATGATATGCATTCAGCTTCTTGAAGGGAAAATGATACTTCTGCTATGCTTACATATACTTATAACTTTGGTTCATCAAGAGATTCTTATTCAAATATGTTTGATAATATTACTCAAGAGCAAGAACTTAGAAGGGAGGATTTAAGACCTGTATCTTGAGTTGATTCTAAAAATTTAGAATGACAAAAATACATAGAAGAAGAAAACACTATTTTTATACTTATGGATCAATTGGAGTGAGATTCATATATTGAAACAGATGAAGATGGTCTTTTCTTATCTTTGAACTTGGATACTTGAACTAATAATATAGTATCTGTAGAACAGGTAAACATCTCAGATCACTCAGAATATTTTTCTGTTAGAGATTGACAATTTTTGAAAATCACTAATTTTGATAAATTAGATGCTCCGCAGACTTATGATGTTATAATGCTTGATTCAAATTGAACATATACATTACTTACTTTTGAAACTGAAAGCTGATCAGTAGAATTTAGAGCAACTCCTCAAACTTTAAATTCTGTACCTGAATCTGTAGCAATAGCATTTGTTAATTGAGATTTACATCCTATGGTAAGAAAATGATTACTTACTTGAGAATTAGAAATACAAACTGTACTTAAAATTGTAGATTGAACTATTCCACAAGAAACAGTTGATAAATTTATATCATGAGAAATTAGTGCAGAAGAACTAAATCAAATTGCAGAAGTAATTGATGTTAATAAAGATAATCTAGAAGAAATCATAAGTACTATTGATAGTATGGATGCTGATGATTGGACTCCAAAAACTTGGGAAAATCTTTTAATTGTACTAGAAGAAGCAAAAAAAGTTTTTGAAGATAATTTCGCTACACAAGAAGAAGTAGATCAAGCTGTAGCTAATTTACAAGAAGCAAAAAAATCTTTGATAGAAAGAGCAGACTTTTGAGAACTAATTAATACTATAGATAAAGCTAAGAATCTAGAAAAAGATAATTATACTCAAGATTCTTGGGCAGATTTACAAACAGCATTAAATCATGCAAAAGATGTCTTGGAAGATAAAAATTCAACACAAAACGAAGTTGATGAAGCAGTAGATATACTACAATGAGCAATTAATGATTTGGAAAAAATTTCTGATATACCAAATGATTTTAATTTTACTGATCTTGATGATGTGGAACCAAATGAAGAATATGTTTCTGATGAAATTGAAATTGAATGAATAAATGTAGAAGTTCCAATATCAGTTGAATGATGAGAATATAGTATAAATTGATGAGCTTGGACAAGTGAAGCTTGAGAAGTTGAAAATTGAGATAAAGTTAGAGTAAGGCACACAAGTTCATGAGATTATGAAACTACTGTAACAACTGTACTTGATATAAATTGAGTAATATGAGAATTTAGTACAACTACAAAACAAGAAGTATTGGATGAACCTGATGAATTTAATATTCCAGATATCTTGGATCAGGAGCCAGATACAGAGGTAACAACAGAAAGTATAACAGTAAGCTGAATAAATGTGCCAGTAGAAGCAGATACAACTCACTGAGTATTGGTAGTGAATTGAAATGTACAATGAAATACAGCAGAAGTTAATGAATGAGATGAGGTATCAGTAAGATTAACAACACCAGATTGATTTGGTGATTCAATGAATGTTACATTAACAATATGAGAATGAGCAAATAATGAATCAACATTTAGTGTAGAGACAAGAGAAGCAGAAGCACCAACACTAGAATTAGAAGATGCTGACTGACTAGAATGAGAAGCATTTAATTATGATATAAATGATTTTATAACAAAATGAGATGGTGATATAGATTCTTATGAGAAAATAAGTTGAAACTTACCAGACTGATTGAATTTAGATACTAGTACATGAATAATAAGTGGTACACCAACAGAAGATGGTACATTTAGTATAACAATAAGAATAACAGATGAATTTGGTAATGAGGTAGAAGATAGTTTTAGTATAAGCATAGAAGAAAAGGAAGAAGAGATTGAGAAGCCAAAGGATGCACCAGATAATTTAAGTAGTGCTGATGAATGATTGACAAACAATGATAATCCTGAGATAAGTTGGGAAAGTGTAGATTATGCAGATAGTTATGAATATAGGATTAAATATGAAGGGGGTGAAGTACAATGATGGACAGATATATGAAATAATTTATCAACAAGTGTTAATTTAAATGAATGAGATGGAGATTATGAGATAGAGGTAAGATGAGTGAATGATTCAGGTGAAGGTCCATCAAGTAGTATAGAATTTGAATTAGATACAGTATGACCAGAAGTAGATAGTTTTACAGAAGAAGGTAAAACATTAACATGATGAGATACATTTGCAAGTAATGCTGAAATAGAATTTAATAAGGAAATAGATGAGGTATTAGAGATAAAGGTAATGTGACATGATTGATTTGGTTCAGGTGTTACAGAGTTAGCATCATATGATCCAAATAATTTAACGATAACAAATGATATAGTAAATATATGATGATTAACAATACCAAATGAGGAGACAAGTGCATTTATAAAAATAAGAGTAAGAGATAATGCTTGAAATGAGAGGACAATAGATGATCCATTTGAATTAAACTTTAGTATAGAATAGTTGTAAATCTTGTTGATTTACTGAAAATAATGATTATATATATTTTATAAACTAAAATAAAAATAAAACAGCAAAACTTTATATATTCCAGTTTAATAATAATGATTAATAAAAAGCTAATTTCTAGTATATTTATATTATTTAATATATTTTTTGTAAGTTTTGTTGTTTCTTGATCTTTCTCAATACAAAATTTTTTTCTAGATACATGAGACAATTTTCCAGGTTCTGAAATTCAAATTTTACAACCTTGAGAAAAATTTGAAATAGAAGTACTTGGGCAAAATAATTTGTGATTTGATTTAGAAAATGTGTATATCAATATTGATTTTGAAAATAATCAAAATTTCAACTATGAATGAATTAATCATAAATCAAGAATTAATTCTGATGTTACTGCAGATTTAATTCCATCATCTGCTTATTCGTGAAGTAGTTGATTTGCCTGGGAAATTACAAATATTTCAAATCCTGTTGTTCAAGATTGACAGTTTCCTAATATTGAGCCAGATTGAAGTAATAATTGATTCAAAGTAAAACAAAGTGCCTCAACTTATCAAAATGAAATAATAACTTACTTTACATGAAAAAATTCAAATGATTGAACAACTATACAGTCAGATATTGAAACTAAAACTATTTACTTAAACGTTAAACCTCATATAGTAGATTATTATTTTCAAGATGATGGTTGAGAAGAAACTGTTAATCAAGTACAATGATCAGAAGCTGAATCTATTAATTTTGTAATGGAAGTTAAAGATTACAATACTTGTTCAAATATTGAATGATGAGATGTAACAGCTGATTTATCTCAACTGTGACTTAGTTCAAATGAAGTTCTAGATTTTGTTGAGTGTAAATGAGATGGTAAGACTGCTATATTTAAAAAATCTTGAATTACAACAAATGCAGATACTGGAGACTATACTTTCAATGAACCTGATCATTTTACTGCAATAGATGAAGATGATAATGTTAATGATTCTGATGAACCTCATTTTGGTGATGAATGAAAAACTGATAATATTACTTTGACTGTAGTTCCTCCTGGTACTCCTGATGTTTCAATTTTTGATATTGAATATGATATAATTTGATGACCTGATAGACAATCATCTAGTTTTTCTTTTACTGGTGATCAATCATGAGATTTTAAAATATCTGCTAACAGTGATGGTTCTTGTGAGTGATGAACAACTATAGTTGATTGGACAAATTATGAAGCCAATGAAATTAAAACTCATTCAGTAAGTACTGGTGATTTACAAGAGTGATCAAATACTATATATGCTTGTGTTAGAAATGAGCAAGATAAAATTTGATCAAGCAGTTTTAGTATTACCAAAGATACAACACCTCCAAATATTGAATCTATTAGTTTTACTTCATCTGTAACAACTTCCGATCCAAATGTTGGTTTCAAATGTAGTGAAGATGGTGAATATGCTTTGCAAGTATGATGAAGTAGTACTCCTAATAGTTGAGATTGGTTTTCTTGATGGTTTTCAACTAATGCAGGTCAATCAGTTAGTGAATCTATACCAAATAATGAATTACAAGAGTGAACAAATGATGTTTATATTTTCTGTAAAGACGAGGCTACAAATGTTCAAGATGAGTTAATTAATATTGAAAAAATTGATCCACCTCCTAGCATGGATTGATTTGTTGATGACTTTTATGATTGTGGTCAAGACACAGAATGACTAGATGGTAGAGACTTGTGTGTAGAATGGTCTCATCCATCTGAATTATCTGATTATGATAATTTTGAGTCTTTTAGAATATATGTATTACCTTCTGGTACCTCATTGGATACATCTGAACATAGTAGTCTTTGAATAGTTTCTGATAAGAATGTTACCGATTGGAAATGAGATGAATCAATAACTGAAGATAGTATTTGAGATTCTTTTCAAGATGGTTGAGAATATCTTGCTTGGATGTATATTCAATGATCTGGATGAGCTGGTAAATGAGAAGAATGAAAATCTGACCCAGCAACACTTTCATCAGATAGCATAGAAAATCCAAGTGTTACAAAAGCTGAATTTACATCAGATACTAATCTTAGATTAGATACAGACACAACTTTAAGTACTGATTTATCTGATCATGATGCCAGTTTGATTGAATATGATTTTGATTGAAACAGTTTTTCTGCTAATAATATATTATCAGTTGATTGATCTGTTTTGAATTTAGAAATTTCTTCTTTGTGAGGTAATACTTGAGCTACTTGAGAATATTTAACAATATTGACTTGAGCAATTAGAGCTGATATAGGTTGATTTAATAATTTTCAGGAATTTTGAGATATTGAAAACAGTATAGATCCAAATATTATAGACTATAGTATAGATTCTACGGCTGATTTTAATGATTGAACTATTAATTGGTTTTCTGGTTCTGTAGATATTTCTTGGCAATCAAGTGAGGATTTATCTGGTGGTTGAGATACTAGAGCTATCTTTGAAAGAACTAGTTGAAATACTGATTCTACTAGTAATTTTAATATTACATCAAGTTCACTTTTACAAGCATGATCTCAAAATACAAGCATAGACTTATCTGATAGTCTTAACTGTGGTACAATTTATCAAACTAGATTTAGGTGAATTGACTTGCATGATAATACTTGATTTTCTGATTATGTAACAAATATATGATTTGATAATTGTGCTCCTAGTATTCCTGTATTACATACCAAAGATGTAGTATGATCAGAAGAAGTTGATTTTTCTTGGGATGAATCAACAGATGATAACTGAAATGGATCAGGAGTAGAGAGTTATGATTTAGAAGTTTATGAATGATCTTCTTGTGAATGAAACTTAGTATCAGAAGAAAACACTTCTAATACTTTTGATTCTACAACTCTTAGTGATGGTGATTATTCTTGGAGAGTTAGAGCTATTGATAATGTGGGGAATGTATCAGATTTTTCTGATTGTGATGATTTTACTGTAGATACTGATGTACCAACTATAGATAATCAAGAAATTTTTGATACACAAATAAATTCTACTAGTTATACAAGAGAATGAAGAACTGTGCAAATAAGTGCAGATATTACAAATACTGATACAGAAAATGTGTGGATAGATATAGCTAGTTTGGCTGGAAATAATGATTATGACAATATTAATTGTGAAAATCCTGTTTCTTCCGTTTCTTGTGCCAATGATGGTAATAATTATAAGTTTGAATTTGATGTATGATTTGCTGGTTCTATAAGTGAGTGAACAAGGCAAGCAAGATTTACTTTTGCAAATGAAGCATGACTGAATACATGAACACAACTTGTTTCTACTACTGTGGATAACACAAATCCTGTTTTGCAAGAAAACCCAATTATATCTCCTGAATGAGCTATAACTTACTGATGAGATGAGATTCAGATAGAATGGAAATCTATAGAATATGGTCAATCTGGTAGGAAAAATATCAAATTTGAATATTCTACATCTGAATCTGATTTTCAAGACTGGAACAAAATATTCCAAGCTTCTACTTCCTGACCTCGTACTTGGGATATATCAGATTTTGAGTGAGAAAATGACTTTCAACTTCGTCTAACTGCCAAAGATAGATCTCATAATACATCAGTATATACTTGAGATACTTTTACTATAGATAGAACTCCACCTGAAATAGATGAGGATCAAATAAATTTTGAGATTTCTTGATGAAATTTGGATTGAAAAATTTTTAAGGAATGAGATGATTTAATTTTGAATTGGAATACTTGAGCTATACTATGAGCAGAATTGCCAGATAATCCTTTGAATTTATATTATTCTAGGAATTGATGAGATGATTTCAATGATATAGAATCTTGAGTTGAAAACAATTGAACTTATACTTGGAGTATGCCAGGTATTACTTCTTCTGATGAAGTTTTGATACAAATGGAATTGGTAAACAATTTTTGAAATAGTGATTCAGCAAATACTGACACTTTTGTAGTAGATAATACAGATCCTACAGTTAGTTTTGAAGAATGAACTCCACCAGCATGAGCTAGAATAAATGATAATGGTTTTGATATGCATTTGAAATCTTCTGATAATTATATGTCTGGTGTTTATCTAAAATTTGAAAACACTTCTGATGATACTTTTTGGAATGGTGATGAATATGTAGATGATGAGTACTGGATTTTAATTTGTGAGGATACATGAGATTTGGAGTCTGCAAAAAATTGTGATAATATTAAAGAAGAAGGTTTTAGTCCAGCAATAGCTAATTGAGATAGTTATCAACTTTCTGCTAGAGCAGTAGATAAGGCCTGAAATATTTGAACAGCTACAACTAGAAATTATACTTGAAAAACTGAAAAACCTGAAATAGAAATTGATTTAGATGAGATCTTTGAACAAGGTTGAAAATATTATTTTGGTGCAAATTGAATAGTTCTTAGTTGAACAGCTAATGATAGTCATAGAATATCTTCTGTAGAATTGCTAATACAAAATGAAGATGATAAGTATTGGAATTGAGATGATTGGCAAGATGAACATTATGCAATAAGTGCAGATACTGAATGAATTGATACCAACAAAACTTGGTCTTATGAATTTTTACCAGAATGAAATAGTGGTGATGAATTTGATATTAATGTGACAGTATATGACAATTCATATAAAGTAAACCTTACTGACTCTGAGAATATTACTTTGGTATTAGATAAAACTGACCCTATTATAGAAGATAATATATTTACTTTTGATACTAATGACTTGTATGCTTGATGACAAAGTATAGATATCACTTGGAATCAAGATTGAATATATGATGATTTTTCTTGATTGAAAACTGATCCTATTAGTTTGAGATTTTATGATTGAGATACTTGGATAGATGTAGTAGAAGATATTGAAAATAATTGAAACTATACTTGGGATTTGCCAGAAAATATTGATACTACAAATGCAAGATTTAAAATAATAGTAGAAGATAATTTATGAAATACTAATGAACAAAATTCTGATTCATTCCAAATAGATAGTACTGAGCCTCTAATAGAAAAAGTAGAAACTTGATGAGATGGATATTGAGCTATTGATAGACTTGTAGTTAAATTTAGTAAGCAGATGAATATGTCTACAATATCTGCTGATGATTTTGATATAGATAAATGAATATCAATCAAAGAAATATCAAATATTTCTCATAATAATGAAGAAACAAGATTTGTACTTAGATTTGATGTGGCAACTGGAACTACTGCTACTAGACCTACTTTGTCTTGGCCAGCTAATGAGTTTGAAGATTTGGCATGAAATACAGTAGAATGATGAGAAATGCAAGCTGAGAATAAAGCCAATCCTGTGATTATGAATGCTGAAATTTTTGATAATGTTTGAGATGCTAGGTTTGATCAAATTCAAGTAGAGTTTAGTGAAGATATGAAAGATACAGGACTTGATCCTAGTGTTTTCTCTCTTTCAAATAGATTGTCTTGATTGGAGATTGAATCAGTTGACTTAAATAGTGAAGATAGTTCTATTATTGATATATCTTTGGAAGGACAAAATAATAAAAATACCAATCCTTGAAGTATGACTTTGAATTTTGCTTGAAACTCAGATGACTATGTTGATTTAGCAGATAATAGGGCAGTAAGTAAATCAAATATAGAACTAGTTGATAAAGCAAAGCCTATACTTGTACAATGATTTATAAAAGATAGTGAATGAGACTTTGAAGCTGATAAAATTGAGCTTATTTTTAGTGAAAATATTAGTTGAGATACCAACTGATTTAGCTTTAGTGAGTGAGAACTAGATAACTGAAATATTGAAGATAATAAAATTAGTTTTGATCTTTCAGATATTGAATGAACTGATCCTGAAGTAACTATTTCATATAGTCCTTGAAATATTAAAGACTTGAACTGAAATGCTTTGGATACTATTGATGAATTTGATGAATTGATAAATCGTATTCCTCCAAAACTAATGGAAGCAAAAACTTATGATGATAATTGAAACGGTAAAATAGATAATATATTACTTAGTTTTAGTGAAGATATTGATTCACAAATTGATATAGCTGATGTTTCAGTAGATGGTCTTACTGTATTAGATGTTTATCGTGAATGAAATTCAACAGTAAGATTAGATATTAGAGAAACAAGTATTTATAATTCATGAATGAAACCAAATATTACTATTTGAGAGAATTCAGAAATATCTGATTTGTATGGTAATTTTACCCTAGCTCAAGAATTTACAGAAACACAAGATGGTATATGACCTGTAATTAGTTCTGCTAGGTTTGATTGAGCTTGAGAAATTTTCCTAACATTTAGTGAAAATGTAGATACTGAGCTTGATGAAGATGATTTTGTCTTTGAAGATGCTGGAGGTCTTAGTATTACTGAAGTTGATTTTACTCAATGAGATGATACTGCTGTCTTAACTGTAGATAATTATGAAGGTATAAATTTTGGAAGTTCAAAAATATCTTTTGTTGCTAATCAGGTAGAAGATGAGTTTGGAAATACTCAAGAAGATACTTACTTCAAAGATATTTCATCTATGATTATTATTAATGAAATCTTCTTTGGCGATGATTGAAAAGAATATATAGAGTTGAGAAACCTTTCTGATGAAAGTGTTGATATATCTGATTGGAATATAAGAAATGCTGGAGGTGGAACTTTAAATATTGATGAATGAACAATAGAGTCTAAATGATATTTCTTGATTTGAACTGATGAAGTTAATGATATACTTTCAGTAGATTTAGATTTGCTAAAAAATGATCTTAATTTAGATACAGATAATGAACTGATTTTGGAAGATGATACTGACTCTGAAGTAGATAGAGTTCTTTCAAATGTTTGGAAAAATGATGATAGTAATGTGTCTGTTGAAAGACTTGAAGGTTGTGCTAATTGATTAGATTCTGCTTGTTGGTATGATGCACAAGTTTCTATATGATTCGATGATGATATTTATTTTTGAACTCCTTGAAGCGAAAATATTTTTGATGAAACAGCTCCTCAAATACTAGATTTTTCTCCAGAAAATAATACACTATTCCCAAATATTAGCTGAATAAATGCAGTATTTGAATATGAAGATGATATTTCTTGAATAGATGAAGATAGTATATCTTTGAATATTCAAAGATATGATTGAAATAATTGGAATGATTATGAAACAGCTACAGTTAATACTTGAACTATAAGTAATGAAATATCAGAATTTAGTATTTCTGATATAGATGAATATGGTAGATATAGACTGCAGTTTGAACTACGTGATAATGCTGGAAATATAGCTAGTCAAAATGTAGTATTTTATATAGATAATTTTTCTATGAGTCTTTCTCATAATGAAATTGATTTATGAATATTGGAAGCAGATGTTTTGACTTTGGCAGAGCAAGAACTTACTGTCAGTATTCAAACTATTTGAGTTTGATTTGAATTAAACCATTCTCATCCTAGTGATTTTTGAATATCTAATTGGAATGGTAATTTATGATACTGAGCAGATATTACTCAAGATTGATTGATACAAAATGTAAGTGATTACACATTTACTGAAGATAGAAATATTAATACAAATGGGGAGCTAAACGAATATGAATTTACTATTAGATACTGAGCTTTGATAGAGTCTTCAAAACCTGCTTGAATATATTCAGTTTTGAATGATTTGGATGTACAACTTAAATACTAAATTTACTTACCATAATATATAATGAAAAAACTTTTTAATATTGTTTTATTATCAATTTTTGCTTTGCTTTTATCATGATGTTTTGGCTGAGATAATGTTTATTATCTGGAATGAGAAGACCAAACTATCAGTAGTAAAGTTTTGAAAAATATTGATACTATTGAATTTATGTGAGAAGAAATAGTTATTGATGATTACAACTATCTTAGGAAAAGATTGGAAAGAGAGTTTCATATAGTGGCAGATACTACTTATCAATATGTTCTGTGGCTCAAGAGGACTTGAATGTATTTCCCATATATTGAATATTATCTAGAACAAGCATGATTGCCAAATGATTTGAAATATCTTCCTATTGCAGAAAGTTTTTTAAGGAATGAAGCATATTCTAGTGCAGGTGCAGCTGGTATTTGGCAGTTTATGACTCCTACATCTAGGCAATATTGATTGATAGTAAATGATAATGTAGATGAAAGAAATAATTATCAAAAGGCAACTTTAGCTGCTATTGATTATTTGCAGTATTTACATAACTTTTTTGATTGAGATTGGCTTTTGGCCTTGGCATGATACAATAAATGAGAAAATGCTATAAGAAGAACTGTTGAAAATCAAAGTAGTGATGATTATTTTGATTTATTATTAAATACTGAAACTTGACGTTTTATTCCTAGAATTATGGCAATCAAAATAGCCTATGAATATAGAGAACAACTTGGTATGGATTTGGACGAAGATGAGTTTTACTCTTTCCCAGATTATGAAGTAATAGAAGTTGAAAGTATTGATAATTTGTTTAGATTTGCTAGAGAAAATAATACTTCTTTGTACGACTTTTATCAACTAAACCCTTGGATAAAAGTTTTAAATAATAATCTGCCAGCAAG
>CAZACQ010000008.1:0-40922 GCA_964483725.1 uncultured Candidatus Peribacteria bacterium
AAACCTCATGTAAAACCATCTACATCCAATATTTCACCTGCAAAGTATAAATTTGAAACCAATTTACTTTCCAAACTTTCTTTGTTTATACCTTCTAAATCTACTCATCAAGCAGTAACAAACTCATCACCTGGCCTTCTCATTATCAAATCAATATCCATTCACATACCCAATGTTTTACTTATCAATTTTCTTTGATCCTTGGGCATATAACAAAGCTTTAGCTCTTTATCTATTCAATTATTTTTCAAAAATAAGTCTACAAACTTGTTTGGATATAAGCTATACAAAATATTTTTAAGTAATTTTTTGGGAGAAGACTCACTAGCATCTATCAAGTATTTTTCCAAAAACTCATAATCATATTTTTTCTCAGGGACAAACTGTATTCTCAAAGGATTATTTTCACTCACTTCCTCCAAACTAGAATAAGAAGACAAGGCAAAAGTAGCAGGTCAGCTAATACCAAAATGAGTAAATAAAACTGGTCAATAAACTTTTTTTCATTTATAAACAAGGTATCAGTCTTGAAAAGAAAGTCATGATATACTTGAAAAATCTTGTTTGGTTTTGAAACTGTTTAGGCTTGGTCATAGTTTTGTTATTTTGTGTCAAAAAGATTTCGCAAAATCATAACCATCCCCACTACTTCAAGTATGAGAATAAGCATTACCACCAGTAGTTAAAATTATTTTATCAAATTCATAAACATTGTCTTGTGTTTTTACCTTGAAAATATCATTTTGTTTCTGAATAGATTCTACTCGGCTTTGGTAATGAACTTTCACATTATTTTTTTCAAAAAGCTTATGAAAAATATTCAAAACATCTTTGGAGGAGTTTGATTTTGGAAAAACTCTCATATCATTTTCTATCTTCAAGTTAATTCATTGACTTTCAAATCGCTCAAAAACTTTCTTGGGTCAAAATTTTCAATAATAATATTTTACAAATTTTTCTCCACGAGGATATTTAGAAAGAAATTCTTTTTTGTTTCTGATTCAAGTAGTCAAATTACATCTACCTCCCCCACTAATCATTACCTTAGTACCAAGTTTATTGTTTTTTTCAAAAATAGATATTTCTCAATCATATCAATTAAGTATCAAACTAGCAGCTGACATAATTCAACTAGCTCATCATCATATTATTCAAATTTTTTGCATAATATAAATATTTATTTTAAATTTTTTAAAAGCCAGAAGTAAATAACTCCCGGCATAGCTTATTAAATCAATCATTCATCTTATGAGAAAGGTACCAAGTCACAATTAATGTTATTGAAGCTATCAAAAAACCAATAATAATTTCAATTGATAAATTATGCTTCAATACCAGCTCTCTTGCAAAAGTCAGGTTAACCATTATGCTGAAGTGATAAACTAAAAATGTGTTAGACTTCTCCATAAGTCTCAACAAACCCATTTTTATCACTTCAAAACCAATGATTATATAAAAAACTTTGTATGCAAGAAAATTAACAAATTCCTCTTTTGAACTAATCTCAAAGATAAATAAGCTTAGATTAAATATAGTATACAATACTATAAATAACCAAAATAGCCTCTCAAACCAAAGTGAAATATGGCAAATTATTTCTTTATCATTGATTTTTTTCAATTTATTATTAATTTTACCCATCAAGCTGGATTCCTCCTATTATTGAATGATTAAGTAATTAAGTTTATAAACAAAGTTTAAATAAAGTCAAGATATATATAATAATTTAATGCCTATCAAATAAGTTTTCTATTTTATTTTTTGAAATACTAACAATACTAGGTCTTCAATGTTGGCAAACAAACATTTTATCAATATATTTATATCAATCATTAATTAAATTTACCATTTCGGGCATGGATAATCTATCACCAGCTTTTATAGAAGTCTTACAAGCCTTCATAGCAAATATCTCTTCAAAAATAATATCCAAGCTTATTTCATCCAAATAAAGAATTTTATCAAGTACTTTTTGAATATCCACATTATATTTCAAAAAAATTTTGGGTACAGCATAAACAGCTAAGTCATTTTCTCATAATAAAGAAATATCAAAACCCAAATGAGAAAGTTGATCAATTTTGGATTCTAGATTAATATTTCAACTAATTGATACTCAGATAGGGTTCAAAATTATTTCTGATTCTAGTTGCTTATCTTTCATTTCATTCTTCATTTTTTCAAAAGCAATTCTTTCTGCCAAAGCATGTTGATCCACAAAATATAGTTCTTCTTGTCACTGAACTATAATATAAGAATCCCAAATTTGTCATATAACTTGAAATTCTTCCAAATTATTATCTATGACAGTAGATTCTTCTACTTTTGAAAAATTTGATCTAGTATATATATTAGTATCATTTTCGAAATTTAGTCATTGATTTTGAAAACTATTGTTTTGGTAAGCTTTATAGTTATTTGAACTAAAAGTATTAAGTCATCATACAAAATTTTGTTTTGTATCTGCTGAAAAATATCATGAAGAAACTTTACTTTCTGCAAATACTTTGTTTATACTTTGTTGTACAAAATTAAATATTGAGTTGGGGTCTTTAAATTTCACTTCCAATTTTCTAGGGTGAACATTTACATCAAGCAAAGAAGGATCCAAATCAATAAATAAAACTATAAGTGGATATTCTCAAGGAGCCAATTGCCTTTTGTATGAGTCCAATACAGATTTCTTAATTATTTTATCTTGCACTGGTCTTTTATTTACAAATATTTTTATATTACTTGGTGAAGGAAAAGTCAGAGAACTATCACTTACTACTCCAAATATACTATATCACCCAGACTCATTTTCTAAAATTTTTAGATTATCTCACCAAGATGTTTTAAATATATCTAATATCCTAGTATACATATCATCAGTAGATTTGAAGTCTTTTATTATTTTTCAATTTTTAATTAATCTAAAATTTTTGTTATAATTTATAATAGCGAAATCCAAAAATACATCAAGTATATAGTTGTATTCAGTAATTTCTGACTTTAAAAACTTTTGTCTTGCAGGCACATTAAAAAACAAGTCCTGTACCAAGACAATAGTTCATGATTCTTTATGAAAAGGTATTTGTTCAATATTAATATCTTTATCAATTTTTTGCAATTGAGAAGCAACTGAATTATTTTTTGATTTTGTTTGGATTGTAAATTTACTTACTTCTGAAATTGTAGCTAATGCTTCTCATCTAAATCAATAACTTGATATACTTAACAAATCTTCATCTGAAGAAATTTTTGAAGTTGCATAGCTTTGAATTGACTTATCTAAGTCTGTGTTCGAAATTCATTCACCATCATCTTCTACTTTTATTAAAGATTTTCATCAGTTTCAAACTTCTAATATTATATTATCTGCTCAAGCATCCAAACTATTTTCAATAAGCTCTTTTACAACACTTGATGGTCTCTCTACAACTTCTCAAGCTTTTAACTTATTAATAATATGAGCTTCTAGTTTTTTAATAGTCATAAAATTAAATTATTTATTAAAGTCAAATCAATTTATAAATATAAATATTTTTTTTTCAATTAAATTAAGGCCGGCCTTGGAAAACTATTTACTATATCTGAAATAAAGTTTAATAGATACAAAAATTATAAAAAGTACAACAAAAACGAATCAAATTGTAAAACTTGATGATTGAAAATAAGAAAATGGAACTTCCCACCAGGACATCTCATCACTTGTAGAACACATCATAAACATATCACTTCTATACTCTTGTGAATCATATTTATCAGATGCAAATGCTATATTATGGAAAATATAATTTAACAAAATAAATAAAAATATTCTCATATAATGATAATTTATATATTAAATTTAAAATAAAAATATATATAAATATTTAAGAATCAAACTTAAATTTTAGTTAAATTTATTCAAGTGATAACTATAGGGTATCAAAATTATATATGCAAACATACTAATAAATTAATGTCAACACCTAAAAATAAAAAATCTTAATTTAAGCTTAAATTTTTTGTTTTATATATTTTCTTATATATAATATATATAATCAAAAACTAAATGGTATGGCACCCCACCAGGTACCTACTAATGTGGTTTTTGGTTACAATCAGGGCATTTCCCTGAGCTTAGCAGACTGACCCCAGATCTGCAAGCATCAAAAACTCGAGTGATGGCCGGATTTCTATCTAAATCTACAAGTATCTTGTATATTTAAATAGGGATATATAAATCCCTGCCGGTCATCCTCACAAAACGATAGCCGGTAGGAATTTCCTTTACCGGTTTTTCTTTTATTTTAATTATCTTGAAAATTTAGTATAAATATCTATAATCACATAATTAGATTTATGTACAAAAAATAATTAATGATTGAGTTATTAAAATATTTACAAAAAACAAAGTGAATTTCTAGAAGAGATTTTTTGGAAATGATACAAGAACAAGCAGTTTACATTAATGAAAATCTTGTAACAGATATTAAACAAAAAATAGAAAAATGAGATATATTAACTGTAAAACTTAATGATAAAGAAGAATATGAAGAAAAAATTACAAGTTTACCAAGATTTAGACCAGTGATAGCAGTATTCAATAAACCAAAATGATATGTAGTTTCAAAAAGTGATAAGCACAATAAAACTATTTTTGAATTATTACCCAAAAGTCGACAAAAAGATTTTTATTATATATGAAGACTAGATAAGTATAGTCATTGATTATTATTGCTAACTAATTCACCAGAAATTGTTGATTATTACGAAAATCCAAAAAATAAAATAATAAAAATATATGAAGTTAAAACAGACAAGCCACTAAAAACTTCACATATACAAAGACTTAAAACATGATTAAATGTTGACCCTGAATGAAAAATAAATTGAGAATGATCAGAACTCCTCGCTTTTTATGATGTAAAAAAAGTCAAAAACATCCAATGAAAAGAAACTCTAAGAATATTGTTAAAAGAATGAAAAAATCGTCATATTAGAAGATTACTAAAAGCATTATGATACAATGTAACTGACCTAAAAAGAGTAAAAGTATGAAAATATGAAGTATGAACAGTAAAACCTTGAAAATATTTAATACATAATATAAGAGAGAACAAGAAAAAGAAGAAAAAATCTAATAAATATTAGTATTTATAATCTATTTTTAACTATATCATTAAAATCATCAATATTTTCAAACTTCTTATAAACGGATGCAAATCTTACATAAGCAACCACATCTATATCTTTAAGAATATTTAATATATCCTCTCAAATTTGTTTACTACTCACCTCTTTTCACATTCACAACCATTTACTTTCAAGTCTAGATATTATTTCATCAATCTTTTCTGAACTAATTTCTCTTTTTGCAAAAGCTAACATCAAAGCTTTTTTTAATTTTAATTTATCATACATTTGTTTTGTTCAATCAGATTTAATAACCATCAAATCAGTTATTCAAGTTTTTTCAAATGTTGTAAACCTATAAGAACATAATTCACAATGTCTTCTCCTTCTAATAGAGCTTCAATCCTCTATAGCTCTAGAATCAGATACTCTAGTTTCCATATTTCAACATTTTGGACACTTCATAGTATAATTATAAATTATAAAAATAATTAGTCTCTAGGTAACAAATATTTTTTGTTATAATAAGTTATATTTTTGAAAAATCATCTAAGCCAAATTATGTCTTCTCACATAACTTCAGATAATATTTGTTGGGAAGATTTCTCAAAAATAAAGTTTATCCAATTATCATAAGCCAAAATCAAATATGATGAATTATCATCAATATTTAACCATTCAGAAAGTATATCATCATACTTTATCAAAATATCATCTATTATTTTTTCTGCAATATAATAATACTCCTCAGATAAAAACAATATTTCCATAATATATATCTTTTTCAAAGCAGATATATTCAAGTCTTTTCATGATTCTCTCTCTTTTTTCTCTAAAAACTTTAAATAAAGTGCGAATCAGAATAGAGTGTTTCTTAAAAATGAAAATATTCAAATAATACTTGAATCAGAGTACTTTTCTGATAAATTAACTCAATTTGATTTTAACTCATTAATAAAATTAATGTAAATCCACAAATCTAAAGTATAAATACTTTCTTTCAAATTTGCTATATCGTTTGATTTTAAGTTTTTATACAAATCATTATGACTTATTGATATATTTAAAAAACTTAAAGAATCAGAATAAATTTTATCAACTAATCATACATCTTTACCATTAACCATATTTGATATTTGTTTTTGAAATTTAGTTTTAAACAAATCCAAGAGATTTTTATTTTGTATATAAAGTTTAATATCTTTTTTATTTATATCTTGAAAAAACTCAGTTATAAAATGCTTTTCAAATAAATCTATCAAAAATTTATTTGAGTTTACTTGCTTCAAACTTGCTTTATAAGGAAGTGTAAATTTCTCTTTACCTGCTCTTACATTATCAAATGCAAATTTATAATAAAAAGCATTTTTACTATAAGTATATATCAAACTTCCATAAAACATCAAACTATCTTGTTTTAATTTTCAATTACTAGCATCTAAATCAAATAAGTCAAAAAGTTGAGGCCTGAATAATCTTAAATACATATTATCTCACCTGGATACCCAGAATCATCAAACAAAAGTGATATAAAAATTAATTAACTTCTCAGTTGCTTGTGATTCTTTTTTGAGTTTATCAGGTATTTTCATCTCATCAATTTCTTTTTCTTGTCAAATACTAGACATAAGCTCATCTAACTCTTCTTCTACATCTACATCATACTCTGTATCCATTCTATATTTCCAAGATATGAAATTTTTAACTCATAAGAAATAATTTTTCTTAAAATAATTATAATCAAATATATAATCAATAAATTCTTCTAAGTTTTCATCTCATTTTAGAAATCATGACAAATAAGAATCAAGTTTTTCTTGATCATAAATATTAGACGATACAAAATCTATCATTTTATAAATATCATCTTTATCAAAAATATATTTAATTATTGCATCTGCTGGCAAAATAGTAGACATCAGTTTTTTTTCAGTTGTTGAGAAATTATATGATCTTGAGTACTTTTTATAGTTTTTTATATAATCCAAAGATATATTTTTCATAGGTCACTTTTTTATATCCTCTTCAAAAAGCCGATTATAATAATCTGAATCAAAATTTTCTCATGTACAAAACACTTTATTAAAACTTTTGTAAACATAAAAAAGCATAAAAAATATTTGAATATTTTCCAAAAGCTTTACTTTTATATCAGGGAATTCAGAGTTTTTTACTTTAAAACCATTTATAGATGAAATCATCTTATAAAATTGGAAAAACACATCAATAAACCAAGAATAATTTTCTTTAAAATCAGTATATGGAAAAACTTTTATCCTAGATGCAAATACAAATGTAAGAAAATAAACTGTAAGTAAAAAATTAACAAAATATCTTGAATCATAATTCTTAAAAACTTCCTTGGTATATATACTCGCAACAATAGCAAGTAAACTACCTATATTTCAAGGAGAATAAAACCTATATCAATTAAAATTACTAACTACTCAATAAGAATAATAGTTTTCTATTTCTTTGTGTTTAATATTAGGAGACTTACCAAAGCCAACTTTAACATCAAAACTATCCAAACTTATATCAAACAAGTTTATTTTATAGTTCTCAATAATCTTTCTATTAACAACTGAAAAAAAACTCTTTGCAGAGATAAAAGAAATAAACATACTAATAGGATTTATAGCTTGATTGATAATTTCATCAGGGAATAAAGATGTCAAAATTCTCTTGAATAGCTTCATTAATACTAGATAGTAGTTAAATACATTTAAATTAATGATTTGTAGCTTAAAATCAACATAAAAAAGTAAATAAAGCTATTTATAGTTAAAATCTTTATCTTGAAAAGATTTGATAAATCAGTATAAAATCCAAGTTAGATTTTAAATTAATAAATATATATTAATGATAGATATGAAAAAATTTCGTGAAAATCACGAATGGTATATAAAAAAAACTGAAGAAAAATGAATAAAATTAGATTTCCCAAAATTTATGGCAATGGACCTACAACTTAGACAACTAAAAGTTGAACTAGATGAACTTAATCAAAAAAGAAATCAAATTTCAAAACAAATTCCACAACTTAAAAAAGAATGAAAAGATACAGACAATCTAGTAAACGAAGTAAAAGAATTAAAACAAGAAATAGAAGATAAACAAAATAAGTACAATGAAATATATGAAGAATTCAACAGTATTTATATAAGGATACCAAACCCTGCATCTGATGATGTTCATCTTTGAGCAAGTGATGAAGAAAACAAAGTTGCATATTATATTTGAGAACAACCAGCATTTGATTTTAAGCCACTAACTCACTATGAGTTACTCGAAAAAAGAGACCTACTAGATCAGGAAAGGTCAGCTAAAGTTTCTTGAGCAAGATTTTCTTATATCAAAGACTGACTTGTAAAGTTGGAGCTAGCACTAATAAGTTATGCAATAGATAAGTTAAGCAAGAAGTGATTTAGACCTATTATATGACCAAACTTGGTAAGATATGATGCTATGAAAGCAACATGATTTTTCCCAGCTGAAAAAAACGAAGTGTATAAGGTAAACCCTGAAGAAGATGATTTATACTTGATTTGAACTTCTGAAGTTACAATGGTAGCACAACATATGGATGAAAATATTGATAAAAATAATTTACCACTAAGATATGTTGGATTTTCACCATGTTATAGAAGAGAGGCATGAAGTTATGGTAAAGATACAAAAGGTATGATAAGAGTTCATCAATTTGAAAAAGTAGAAATGGTTAGTTTTACAAATCCAGAAGATAGTATCAAAGAACACGAATTCTTAGCAGAAATAGAAGAAGAAATCGTGAAAGACTTGTGATTACATTGTCAAAAAATAGATATTTGCACATGAGATCTAGGATTTCATGCAGCCAAAAAATACGATCTAGAAGCTTGGTTTCCATGACTGGATACATACAAAGAAATCACATCTTGTTCTAATTGTACAGACTTCCAAGCAAGAAGAGCAAAAATAAAATACAATGATGCTTGAACAAAAGACTATCTACATACTCTTAACTGAACTGCTATTGCACTTTCTAGAGTAATAGCCTGCATAGTAGAAAATTATCAAACAAAAGATATGAAAATAAAAGTTCCGGAAGTTTTGAAAAAATATTTTCAAGAAGAAGAAATTTAATTTAATAAATCATTTATATGAATGAAATTAAATTAGAAAAGCTATTACAAAACAAAGAATATTTTATAGAAAATGCTAGAAAGAATAAATTGTTTATATATCCTACAGATACAATATATTGAATATGAGCAATAGCAAACAAAGAAAACTCTAAAAAAATATACTGAATAAAAAATAGAGAGAAAAATAAGGCATTATCAATAATAGCTCCCAACAAAGAACGAATAAAAAATAATTTTATAGTTAATGATAATTTTGATAAAAGATTTGATTATTATTTTTATAAATTCCACTGAATAACTATTATTCTAGAAAAAAAGAATAAGTCAATTTTGAAAGGAATTTGAAAAGAAAACAAAGTATGAGTTAGAATTATAAAATCAAAATTTCAAGAATTAGTAAATGAACTATGAGAAGCATTCATTACTACATCAGCAAACATATCATGAATAGAATACAAACAAGATTTCAAACATTTTAAAACTTATTTCTGAAATGATATAGATTTTTTTATTGATTGATGAAATCTTTCATTACAAGCATCTAAAATTATTGATTTTACTGACTGAGAAAAAATTATAAGATAATTTTAAATATACTTATCTATTAATTTTTGTATATCTTCAAAAACCTTTTCTTGTCATTCTTGTCATGCATCAATAAGATACCAATTTTCTTCTTTTTTGATGATTTCATGAAATCATCTTCTTACATTCTCATGAAAGTTCAATGATTCAGAATCTAACCTACATTTTGATAAATCATCTCTTCTTGAAAGTCATTTTTGTGCATCAAGATCAAAATATATTGTAAGATCAGGATAAAGCTCACTAGTTGCTAAGTTATTTAAATACTTTAAAATTTCGTAATCAAAAAGTCATCTTGCATAATGTTGATAAGCTAAATTTGATCAATAATACCTATCTGAAATAACTATATATCAATCATTAAGTTTAGGTAGTATTACTTCATTAACATGTTGTGCTCTTGATGCTAAAAACAAAAATAATTCAGTTAGATTATCCATAGATTTATTTTCAGGATCTTTTATCAATGTTCTTATTTTTTCAGCTATTACAGATCATGATCAACCTGGCTCTCTAGTAAGGTATACTTTTTTTCAGATTCCCTCTAAATAATTTTTCGTATTATTTAGTTGAGTTGTTTTTCCAGCTCACTCCCCTCATTCAAAAACTATAAACATTTGATTAAAATAAATTAAGTAAATATTTCATTATTTGTTCTTGTCTGGCACTAAAGCTATATTTATTTTCTTTATAAAAGTATTTTACTTGTTGTTGATAAGTTCAATCATCTATATCTGATATAATAAGAAAAACCTCATATATTCTATCTTTATCATTTGAATTTAATAAATCAAATTTATCATCAGAATAATCATTTGAGTTAGTATCAAGCATATCAGGCTCTTCATTTTCTAAGACTTCTTTTTCTTCAATATCAATATCTAAATTATTATCCAAATTTTTATCAAAATCCGCATTTCAGTTTTTATCCAAATCAATATAATCAGCAATATTGTATTCATTAATTACTCAATCAACTTCTAATTGAATTCTATAGTTTGATAAACTTTCTTTGAAATTTTCTTTACTTGAATAATTTACATCACATATATCCATATATTCACATAAAAAATCTGACAATAAAGATAATTCTTTGTGAGTATTTATTGAATAATTTAAAAATTCTATAAACTTTCCATCATTACTAATAGATGAAAATAAAATTCATCCACAATTATCCAGTAAATAATATGAATTGTCTTTTACATATCTAAACCTATCTTCTATAGACTCAAACAATACCCAATCAGAATCTTCCTTATAATGGTTTACATTAAAACAAGTTTGAGATTTTCAGAAGTAATCAAAATTATTTCATAAATCAGTATCATCAAAAGTGGGGTCATAATACAATCAGTCAATTTCTACCCAAGAATGCAAATATCATTCAAGTCTTACATCAGTTTGAAGTATAGGCTGTATTTCTCATACAACTCTAGATCATTCAATTCAATAATATCTTGAATAAAATAAAAATGATTTAACATAACCATCACAAATCAAATTATCTCATTCAAAAAAAGAAGCTACTCTCCATGGATACATATCATCTGGTAAATTTGGCAATTCATCTAATATATCATAATTGTAATCAGTATTTTCAGTAATATGTACATAAATATCCCTAAGTGTATCTTTATTTTTTGAAATATTATTTAAATTATCTTTAATAAAATTAGTATTATCAATAAAATAATCCATATCATAATGTGAAAAGCTATTTTTTGCTAAATATAATTTATCTTCATAGTAATAACACTCATATCCAGAATCTAATTGTCAAAAAACTTTATCTTTAAAATCTTCTATCAAAATACTATCTTCATATATTGAGAAAAGTTTATTTTGATCACTAGAAATTCATATACAATGAGAACCATAATCAAGATAGTTTTCTTCTTTTATTAGAAGGCTATAATTAGATTCATTTTTCAATATTAAAAAATCATCATCTGATAGATTTAGACTATCTACCAAAGAATTAAGTTCATCTTGTGAATTCAGGTTATAAAATTGTACAGATCAAATAAAATAATAATTTTTTTCTTTATTAGAAACATATGAAGTATTTGAATATATTCATCAAGATATATCTAAAATTTCATTACTTTGGTCTATATCAGCATATGCAAAAGTATATGAAATAATAAAAAATAAAAAATATATTAGTATTCTCATAATATTTTAGTAAATTCTGTAAAAAAACTTAATTCTTGCAAACTTGAATCTATATTTGATTTATCCGTAGTTTTTTCTATATCAATCCAAAACATATATTCAAATGGATTATCTTGTGCTGATAATGATTCAATTTTAGTTAGATTTATATTTCTAGTAGCAAAACATCACAAACATTTATATAAACTTGCTGGCTGATGTTTAGCCTTAAATAATAATGATATTTTTTTTGATTCACTTATATGATTATTCATAGGTATAGTTATTCAAGAATTAGACTTTTTTATTATAAAAAATCTAGTAGTGTTTCATCATTGATCTTGAATAGATTTATCCAATATATTCAATCAATAAATTTCACTACAAAAACTTGAAGAAATAGCAGCAATACTTATGTCATCTTGTTTACTTATATAATCAGCAGCAGATGCTGTATCTGAATATGACAAAGCTTTAATTCAATGTCTATTTAGATATCATTCACATTGCATCAAAGCTTGAGGATGACTGTAAACATATTTTATTTTTGATATATCATCTCATTTAGAAAGTAAACAATGATTTACTGTTTTATAATATTCTCATACAACAACACAGTCAAAATTTGATAAATTATAAAAATTTTCATGAATTGATCATGCATAACTATTCTCAATTGGGATAACTCATAAATCTGAATCTGATAATTTTTCAAACACATCCTTAAAAGAAAATAATCATTCAATTTCAGCTTGATTATTATAAATTTCAGATATAATTTTAGCAACCCCACTAGAATAAGATCATACTAATCATTGATAATATATTTTCATTATTTATTTATATTTTATTAAATTCTAAGATAAAAATAATATAATAAACTTATTTATTAAAATTTCAATCAAAATTTGCATACAAATTAAAATTATATATAATTTAAGTAAGCAAATATTCATATATTAAAAAACAAAAATGGAAAATTGAGTTGATAATAAAAGTTTTGAAGAAGTAGAATCTACAGATACTATGGATAATGAAATAGATTCTTGAGATCAAGCATTCAAAGAAAATTTTAGTAATGTTATATGATTTGATTCAGAAACTGGTATATATACAATACAAGCATGAGACAATATGTATAATGTATATTGAACATTTTTTGAAGATATGTGAGTAAGTCGAGAACAATTTCAAAATGCAATTACTGAGCAGGATAACTGAATAGATAATATTAACTCAATAAGTATAAATCAAGATATTGATATGTTATGAATTTTTGATAAAGTAATTGAATCAGATGAAGAATTAGAAGAAATAAGACAAGAAATGATGGAAGCTATAAATGAATCACAAGCAGAACAAGAGTCTCTAGCAAATAATATAATAATAAATAGACTTTCTGATACTGAATGATTTAATTCAAGCACATGAGAATATACAATACAAGCTTGAGATACTTTATATTGAATATATGAGAGTAATATAAAAGAGTTTTGAATATCATTTTGAGAGTTTTCTTGAAAAGTATTAGAACAAGATAATTGAATATATGATATTAATAGAATAAATATATGAGATAAAATAAACTTTGTGGATATAATAAGCAATAAAAATGAATCAGAAACTTGAAATAACAGCGATTGAAAAGAATCAGAAAATTCAAATAATAGTGAAACAATATATACCACACCAGAAACAGACTATGATTCTAGTGAATATTTAGAACAAAGAAGTGAAAGTGCCCAGGAAATATTAGAAGAAAATGAAAATTTAGTGAGTATGATATTAGAGAACTTTGATAATTATAATTTAAATGCAATGTCAGAAAGTGATGTACTTTCTTTAGTTCAAATGGAATCAAAGTTTAATACTGAAGCAATAAGTCATAGTTGATCTACATGATTATTTCAAATAACAACAAATGTAATTGAAGATATTAAAATAAACTGAAGTAGATATGACAGTGATATAGTTAATAATATGCTTGAAAGAAACTGATTTGACAATATTGATCAATTAAGATCAAGAGAGGCAAGATTAAATCCAGAAAACAGTATGGATTTATGAATGTTATATTTAAAAAGATTAGAGGATTGGTGAAATAGACTTTCTAACAATGAAATAAATCAAATTCAAGAAAATAAGGAAAATATTTATGAAAATGTATCTAAATATGTACAATGAAATTGAGTAGATATAAACAGAGAAAATTTCAATCAAATGATTGATGAAATTATGAAGGATCCCCAAGCACAAGAAAAATATATGATAATGAGGAATTACAACTGAGACCAAAACAGACTATGAAACGAAACAATGGAACACAGGTATTATTATGCATTTACAGTATATTATATGTGAAAATATCATTTTTAAACTAAAAAAACTAGATATTAATATCTAGTTTTTTTTTATTTAGTTTTCCTTAAATAATTTTATTTAAGATTATCTGAAACATGTCATGCTATTTTAACAGAAGGTTTAAGTACAGGAGCATCTTCAACCCAGTTTGCAGGACAAGCATTACCTGGATTTTCTCTTGTAAATTTCAATGCCTTAAGTCTTCTTAGCAATTCTTTAGCACTTCTACCTACTGGTTCTGTACTAACTTCTATTGATTTCAAAACTCCATCAGGACTAATAATAAATGTTCATCTTTCAGAATTTCAACTAGATTCATTTAGTATTCAAAAATACCTACTCATAACTGTTTTTCTATCTGATATCAAAGGAACTTTAAATCATTCAAAAAGTTTTTCATTTTCAACCCATCATTTATGAGCGAACACAGTATCAGTACTTGCTCACATTACTTCTACATCTCATAGATCTTTGAATTCTTGGAAATAATCATTTAGATCTTTTAATTCAGTTGGACATACAAATGTAAAATCTGCTGGATAAAAAACTATAGCCAACCATTTACCTTTAAAATCACTAACTTTCCTATTTACAACATCATCAGCAACTGGATCATATATTTCCAAATCAAAATCCAAAACTTCTTCTTCTATTTTTACCATAGGATAATTTGCAACTGATTCACTATTTAATTCTTCTAACATTATATTTTTTTCTTCCATATTTTTTTGTTAATATATAAATACATCTAATATAATAAACAGGCCAACCTAATATAAAACAAGAAAAATTAGAAATTATTCATCTAGCCATCATAAAAAGTTAACTGAATAATTGTTGTTATATAAGTTTTGATGATGAGAAGATATTGACCCTCTCAGAGTATAATTAGGTCAAACATGATTAAAAAAAGGAAATACTCAATAATTTGAAGAATATCTTTGGAAAGTGTATCAATCTGGACTTTCTCATTCTATTATAGTTTTATCTTTGTAGTCATCAAAATCAACTTTTGTTGACTTATTCTCGTAAACATCATGCAAAAAAAGTTTAGGCAAGTCTCTATCAAAATCATCTTGATATCTTGAGTATCACTCAATTTTAGTCAATTTAGATCAAGTAATAGAAAATTGATACTTGCTATCCCAAGCATGAAGAGAATATAAATAATTATATTCTGGTGAGTTTAGTTTTGAAGGTATATATGCCAGCAAAAACAATACAAGTAAAAACAATAAAGGCAATGAAAACAAAATATAAATTAATTTCTTATTCATAATATAGTAAAATCATTAATAAATAAAAAAGTTATACAAAATAATACAATAAAATCAAGTAATCTTGAAAGAAAAATAAAATTATTTATATTTATAAAATTTAGATTGAAATATAATAATGAAAAAAATTTTATTTACTGCATCTAGTGCATCTGAGCTTCAATGAATAAAACAATGAGTTAAATGAGAAAATATAATAGGTTTCAAACCCTACTTTTTAAATACTTGAATATGAAATTATAATTCTATATTAAATACAGCAAAATTTTTAAAAGATATTGAAGTTGATTTTGTAGTAAATATTTGAATATGCTGACATATATGAAGTGAAGAAAAAGCTATACAAGTTGGTAAAATTAAGAATTTTTCTAATCTTAAAGAAGAAATAGTTCCATGCTTTTTTAAACAATACAAAATAGAATCAATATTATCTAGCGAAGATCAAATAAAAACAAACAATCTAAAACTTGAATATAAATACTTTGATATGGAATCATATTGAATTGAAAAAGTTGCTCAAGATTTCAAAATAGCAAGAATAATAATAAAAGTAATATACGATGATATTAACAAAGAGATATTAGATAAGAAGAATTTAAATAAAAATGAAATAACTCAAATTATACAAAAAAACATAGACTATAAAAATCTTTTAGAAAATATAGTAAACTACAAATGATAATATATATAGAAAACAATGTGAAAAATTTACAATCAACTAAAGATATAATCAAAAAATTTCCTAAAGCCGATATTTTGGAAATAGAAAACTATAAAAATATTTTTGACAAAAATATTTGATACAACTTAGATGAAAATATACTAATACTAGCTGAGTCTCCCAAGAATATAATGCCAAAAGCTCCAGATTGATATTGATTTAACACAAAACATGCATACTTTTTGAAAACAAGCCTAAACTGTTTATTTGACTGTAAATATTGCTACCTAAAATGAATGTTCAAGAATAATTTCCCCGTAATATTTGTTGATTATGATAATATGAAAGAAAAAATAAATAAAAAAATAAAGTCAATAGATAGTCAAGAAGAAATTGCAATGTATATTAGCAATTATTCTGACTTACAAGCATTTGATGCTCTTTCTAACTTTAATAAAAACTTTCTAAACTTTTTTGACAAATATCCTAACTTAATTGTTGAAACTCGTACAAAGTCTTCAAATATTAACTCACTTTTGGAACTAGATAATATCCCCACAAATACTGAAATTGCTTTTTCTCTAAATCCTCAAATAATAATAGATAATTTTGAATACAAAACCTCATCATTAGAAAAAAGAATTGAAGCAATAAATAAATTACTAACAAAATGATTTAAAGTTTGAATTAGATTTTTACCATTAATACCATATTGAGAATGGGAAAGAATTTATGAAGATTTTTTGATAGATATAAAAAATAATATTAATATGAAAAAAATAAATAGTATATTTGTTTGATGACTGCTATATACAGAATCAGATTTCAAAATAATGAAAAATAAATTTACAAATTTGAATTTTGAGTATGAATGATGAATGTATAAGATAAACAATAAAGAAAGACATTCTATATATGATATATTTGAAAAAAACTTAGAAGACATAAACTATTGTTTTGAAAATAATTGTAATCTATAAAAAAAGATAGCAAATGCTATCTTATTATTTTTTAAATTTGTACATTCATTTACCTACTCTAACAAACAAGTCTTGATACTTTTGCAATGTTAGCACTATAGTATTTGGGCTAATCATTTTTTCTTTCAATACTTCTTTAGTAATTTCCTTAATAGACATAGGCCTATCTGAAGCTTCTAAAACTCTTTTAACTATATCTTTTACTGTACCTCATTTATATCACCATTCTTTTAGTCAATATATTCAAAGTCACATATTTACAAATACACTTGAGTTTTTTACAAGCTCATTATGAACTGTATTTACTTTAACTGGTTTACCATCAAACCATTCCATAATTTTAGAAGAAAGTTCTTGATAATGAAGTGGTTTATTAACTCTTCTAAGAATATAAACTATTTTTTGTTTTATAGTTTTTGGATTGACTTCTGTAAATGTATCAAGACCAATTTTTCAATCAAAGACACTAATTCATCTAATAGATTTAAAGAAATTCACATAAAACACATTGTTTTCTAAATGTTTAATATCAGGAGCTTCTTTTGAAAATTTATTTTGAATATTATCAATAAAATCATATATATCTATTGATTCTTTTGATTTTTTGAAATAGTCTAGTGTATAATTAGAAATTTTTGTTAATAAATCTTCATACAGAGGTTCTATATAAAATGACTTTTCTATAAGCTTATTCCTTTTAAGATAATATACATCAAAGTCTGAAACCAAAATTAATTTCATCTCTTCTGTATTAAACTTGAAAAATCACTTATTAATTAATTTTGAAATCAGATCTTCTTCTAATAAAAATCATCAATTCATATCCAGTACTTTTTTGGCTTCTTCTATAAGTTTTAAATATTTTTCATTTCAAACAATAAGTCTTCTAAACCTCATAAGTCACTGTGATTCAATTTGTCTTACTCTTTCTCTAGTTAATCAATATTCCTTTCAAATTCTTTGAAGTGGAATTCATTTTTCTCAAGATAGTCAGTATTTCTTAAATAAAACTAATTGTTCTTTGGGTTTACAATATCTCAATACATCTTCTACATTAGTATTACTAAGATCAACATTTATCTTTTTATCATCCATCTTAACTTTAAAAGTCATATTTTTGTTTATTTAATAATAAAGATCAAATAAATACTTAATAATGATTTAACTTTTTATGTCAAGCAATTTTCAACAATTTATTAACATAAAAATAATTTATTTTTTTTCTCACATCTTTCTTTTAATTTCTAAATCTTTTTGCCTCATATATTCTTTAAATTCTTCTCTTTTGAAGAAATAAATATATGCAGAAATACAAGCAAGTATAAAAAGCATAATATATCAAAAGTTATCAAATATTACTTCATAATAAGAAACGAAAAGAACTCAAAGCAAAACAATTGTAGTTGCCCAAATTATAGATCAAATCACATTATATATTATAAATGAAAGCTGTTTCATACCCATACTTCATGCTATAAAAGGTATAAAAGCTCTAGTCATTGGATGAAACTTACTTAATATTACAGCTATCGGTCAATATTTATGAATTCAAGATTTTATGTAATTTAATTCAGTTTCTCAAATTCAAAACCATTCTCAATATTTTCTAAAAAAAGAATCTCAAGTATAATAACCAAGTATAAATCAAATATAATTTCATATTATAGCTCATAAACAAGCAACAATAATTAAGTTTATCAAAGCCTCTTGTCAGAAAAATCATCACACAAGCAAAAGTACAGTTTGTCATGGCAAAACCATTCAGACTATCGGAAAAGACTCGATTGTAGCACTTAGAAATGCAATTAAATAATTCCAGTTTCATAATCAAGATATAACAACTTCCATCCAATCAATAACAGATTTCATAGTATCTGGACTAACTAATGCTATTATTGCAATTGCAAAAGTTAGGATTATTAATGTTATATTAATAATAGTTACTAATCAGTTAACAATTTTCTTTAACATTAAATATTTTTATTTTTAAATAATTATTAATGTATATAAAGATTATTTGGTCTTTTTCAAGGAAATAAGTAAAGTAAAAATATACTACCTAATTTTTTTATTTTTAAATTAAACAAATTAAGGATAATATAAAGACTACAATTTAGATTATAAACTATAAATAAATATGAAATTTGAACTTGTTAAATTAAATTACTCTTATGATGCATTAGAACCATATATAGATGCTAAAACTATGGAAATACATCACAGCAAACATCATCAAACATATGTTGATAAGTTAAATGCTGCTATTGAATGAACAGAATTTGAATGAAAATCACTTGAAGAAATATTTGAAAACATAGATAAAGCTCCAGATGCAATTAGGAACAATTGAGGTTGAGTTTACAATCACAATCTATACTGGGAAATAATGTCACCAGATTGATGATGAAAACCAGAAGCTAAACTATTAGAAGAGATAGAAAAGAAATTTTGAAGTTTTGAAAAATTACAAGAAGAATTAGAAAATGCATGAATCACACAATTTGGTTCTGGTTGGGCTTGGCTTATTGTGGATAAAAAATGAGAACTTAAAGTTACAAAAACTCCAAATCAAGATAATCCTCTAATGAACACCATCGAAGAAGAAGACAAATGAACTCCAATACTTTGAATTGATGTTTGGGAACATGCTTACTATCTTAAACATCAAAATAAAAGACCTGATTATCTAAAAGATTTCTGGAATGTTGTAGACTGGAAAAAGGTAGAAGAAAAATATAATAATGCAATATAAAATAAAAAAGCTAGGTATTTACTTATAACCTAGCTTTTTTATTAATGAATTTTATCAATATCTTCAGTTTTTATCTTTCATACCATAAACTTATCAAGATCTCATCACTGTTCTATCCAATCTTTTATTTTTAAATAACCATCAAGATATATTTTATCTTTCATATTTATAGCTCATTTATCTACAAATCAAGTATTTTGTATTCATTTTTTCAGTCTCAAAGCAGTTTTGAAAGCTCATGCTAAAGTCCTTGGTTGAATTCATTTAATAATATCAACAAGCCTTGAAAATCAATGATTAGCAGCTGCATCTACTAAATAATATTTTTCATACATAGCTTTTTTTTCATATCATTCAGGCAAATATTTAAAACTATTGTATACAGCCAATCATTCTTCATCTTTGATATAATAACCAGCTCCAGATTTAAGTATTTCCCAACCAGTTTTTCTTCAGTTCATAAACCTAATAAGGTGAATATCAATTTCATGAGCAAGAGTTGCTAATAGTTCTTTTTCTCTAAAACTTGCAGCAGATGAAATTCTTATTTCTGGATTTTTGGATTTAATAACTGCCATTCTACTCAGTCACATACTAGTATTAAACTTAACTCAAGAAACTCATTTTTGCTCCAAATATCTTTTTATTGTTTTTTTAACTTGGGAAAAACTTAATTTTTTACCCAAGAGATTGATATCAGAGATTGGTTCAATAAAAACTTTCTCTTTTGATAATTTTACAAGGTCTTTATCAATTGCTCAAAAAAGTAATTCGTTATATTTGTAAATATCTTGATATTTTTCAAATTTATATGCCCTAACAAGTCAAATTCTATTTAATAATTCATCAATTTTTTCATCAAACAATTGAGCAAAATTACTTTTCAATCAAAAATTATCTCAGAAATACTTTTCTTTCATTGAAAGTAAGTGATCTTCATATTCAGTAAGCTTATCATTATCTGGCCAATCATAAATAAATTTTGGATTATAGTTTCAATTCCAAGTAACAAAACTATCTAATTCATCCAAATAGTTCACTGGTTTAAGTATTTTTGAGAAATTTAATTTTTTAGATATTTTTGATATATTTTGATCAAGCATATGAAGAGTTTCTATCTCATCTTCATTAATATTTTCTGGATCAATTATATTTATATCAGTTTGAATTTTATGAATAGGTTTTATATAATATTCATTAATTGGTCATTGTCATAGTATTATCTCATTATTTTCAAGCTTTTCACTACATTCAAATCACAAGTTTTTAAACCTTATCTCGTTTTCAGGGATATCCAAAATTATATCTCACTTATTGAAATCTTTGATTTTGTTATACAAAGATTTGGAAATATAATTTTTATCCTTCTTCAAATCTACTCTAATTATTACTGATTCATAAGAATCCTCTTCTTCTCATTCAAAAATTAGACTTCATTTTTGTGATAAATATAAAATTTTGGAAGTTGTAATAAGATTTGATCTAGATGTATTAAACAAACTTTTTGAAATTTCTACTCACTTTTCAGGTTCAGAAACAGATATGTCAGAAATCTTTTCAAGTCTGCTTCTTAATCTTAATGCTCCAGCACTTTGTACTTCCAATCATGCTCTTGCATTAATTTCTAATAATTTTGGTCAATCATCAGTTACTACCCAATCCAAAGCAAGATATCATAGATTAACAAAGTATTGTACTTTACTACTTAAAGATAATATATCATTCCAAAAGGGAGCTTTCTTATTATATAGTTCCTTGTATTGTCATGGGAAAGAGTTTGTAAAAATTTGTTTTTTAAAATACATAGATTTTATCTTACCAGAACCAACTTCCACTCACAATCATACTCATCATTGTGCTATATTAGCTTTACCTCAAGATTCTGCAGTTGGAACTCTAATCATAGCAGCAACAGGGATTAGGTTAAAAACTATCACTCTAATATCAGCTAGTCAATATTTACAATATCTTTTAAAATTTATTCATGGATTCAACATTTCCTCTACTAAAATTTTATCTTGTCAAAATGTTATTGAATATCTTCAATCCAAAATATCCATTAAATATCTCCTAAATATATCATCGTCGATGATTTCTCATCAAGTTTTATAAAAACAGTTAAACTTACTTTTTTTTCATACTCAAAAAGCTCTCTTAAAAAAACTTGGATCGTCTACAATCACATTTGATTTATCTTCAATATTATCTTGCAGTTTAACAATATAAATTCACTTTCATTTACTTCATTTATTGGGCTTAACTACAAAATTTTTTGATGCTATTTTACTAAAATCAAAATTATACAATTGAGAACGATCTGAAATAACTCAATAAGTCTCTGGAACAGGTATTCACCTTTCTTTTAAAAAATTCTTAGTTTTTTGCTTATTATCAGCAAGACGAATTACTTTCTTTGGATTGAATCTCCTAATATACTGAAGATTTCTAGAGTTCATTCACAATATTCAAGTATTGAACATATAATATTTATAAGGAATAAATTAAGTTAATTTTCATAATTTTCAAATATCCATTTAATAATATTTTCCATATTTGATCTATCTAAGTCCAAAGGACATCATTCAAGCTTTTTCTTAAGTTTTGCTGTTTCGAATCAGTATGGTTTCAAAGTTTTTATAATGTCATTTAACAAATCTTGATCTATATTTAATTTTGCTATATCAGATTTTTTGATTTTTGATTTGAGTTCTAATAATATTCTTTTAGCAGTTTTGGGTCATATTCAAGGTAATTTTTGAAAATATTTAAGATCAAAGTCCTCTATAGCTTTTTGTATTTCCTCTTTATCTAAAGTACTGAGAAAATAAGCTGTTTTAGCTCAAATTCAAGATATTTTCAAAACTGTGATAAAAAACTCTTTTTGTTCAAAAGTATCAAATGCATAGTATGAAAATGTTCATAAATTTGTATCAAACATTGGATAAATAAAAAAATCTCATTTTGATTTAGTTCACTCATAATGAACCTGTATACCAAATGAATTATTATTTATTATCTTTTCATCTCAAACTTGAAAAATATCTCAGTTAATATAATGTAACATAAATTTTACTTAATCAATTTAAATTGTTCATGTAGTTCAAAATCATCACCTATTCTTATCAGACATTTGATCAACTACTTCAAATTCTGCTTTTTCAATTTTCACAAAAACTCACTGTCCTATCCTTGTTCAAGCTTCTATAAACTGATCTGTTCAAGACACATTCATATAGGCAAATTTTATAGTATCATTATCTCAACAATAATCTTGATCAATTATTCAAACTGAATTAACTTGAACTAATCAATGTTTTTTAAATGTAGAACTTCTAGGCTGAATTTGTAACATATATCACTTTGGAACTTCAACTACTGTTCAAGTTTCTACTAGTTTAAATTCTCAAGCTTTGAAATGAACATCTTCTATAGATTTGAAATCAAATCACACTGCTCACTGAGTTTCATAATTCAATGCTTTTGAATCACTTGTTTTTATTCTTACTTTCATTTTTTTTAATATAATTATTATTTAAAAATCAGAATCATCAAATACTCTACTTACTTGTGTGTCTTTTTGATTCATATATTTACTACCTTTTCTTTTATTATAAGGAACTTCACAAGGAAAATCCAACTGCTCAAATGCAAATTGACCAACTCTCATACCAGGATATAGTTTCACTGGAACTTCATTTATATTGGTAATTTCCAGAGTAATTGTTCATTTAAATCAAGGATCAATAAATCAAGCAGTACTATGAATTATAAGTCACAATCTTCATAATGAGCTCCTTCATTCACATCTAGCTACTAAATCATCAGGCACAGAAATAGTTTCTTTTGTAACTCATAAAACAAACTGTCATGGATGAATGAGGAAATAATCACCATCCTGCACATAAAAAGTTCATATATTTTCTTGGGACAATCAAGACCTTGGATCTATTGCTGATATTTGATGCTTATCATAAAATTTTATAATATTTCACAACCTAAAATCTAAACTAGCAGGTCACACTTGTGAAATAATGTCTTTGTTTTCTTCAGAATATATCTTCAAATCTCAACTTGCAAGTCTCTTCTTAATTCATCAATCTGAAAGTATCATCTAAATTTATAATAAATTAAATTTGTATATAACTAATTTATACAAAAAATAAAGTATTTTTCAATAAGAAAAAAGTGTAGGCTAAGCCTACACTTTTTTCGGTTTAGAAGTCATCTTCTCTAAAGATATAAAAGTCGTTATATATAAGATCTTTATTAATTACGAATGAATGGAATCTATTATTTGGATCAGGAAGTTCCAAATAATACTCATCACAATTATCTTCTTCATTTTCTTCATCCCATATACAACCTCATGCAAGTCTACTTCAATCTCTACCAGCTTGATGTTCTCAGTCTTCATTAAATACTCATGCATAATATCTCATATAATTAATATCAAACCTTTTGGCTAGATTAAAGGCATCAATATAATTATTTTGTAACATATATTCAAAACCAACACTATCCAAGTCGCCTCTTATACCATCAGGAATTATAACTCTATTTGTTGCTGGTAATTGATATGGTTCATCTGCACCACCAAGAGTATTTCTAGTATATATAGCTCATCTAATATACAACTGATTAGATAATTTATTAACCAATTCTCATAAGTCTATATCTTCTAAATCATCTAATATTTGTATATCATCATCTTCATCAATTTCTGCTGAGAGCAATGAACCATCTGCTATCATAAATGAATCTATATTAGTTATTCACTTATCAACAAATATATTACCTCAATTTCAATGCTCATCCTTTAGTGCTATAAGCATCAATCAAGCTTCATTATTTTCCTTCACCATATTAGTACCAATATATATATTTGCTCACCTTACTATAATAGTTTCTCTATTTTGATATTCTATAAGATCATCATCAAGATCTCATATTTGTACTATACTTTGATTTTGATAATCACGGAGATCATTATCTTCAAATTCTATATAATGATAATTTTCATTTCATCTTCTGATAGTTGATATTTCATCATTTGAACCAAATGATGATCCAAAATCAGAGTAAAATCAATCATTATTAATAGTAATATTTTCAGGTTGTCTTTCAAAAGATACTCATCTAAATAGCTCTCTGATCTGTCTATTTAGTATATTTATTATATTAGTAAGACTATGAATTTCTCTTCATACTCTAATTCTATCTTGTGAAGCTTCTATATGATCTCAGTCTCTTCAAGCCATCATACCATGGAACCATGTAGGATTAGCTGTAAAATCAAAACTTCATCAAACATTTCAAGTACCAGGTTCACTTGGCTCACTTGGATCAGAATCATCTGATAGTTGTTCTAGTACACTTTCATCCAATTCATCATCATCTTCATCAATATCCAATCATGCAAATAAACTACTAGTTTCCATTTTAATAGTTCAATCAACAATTCATCATTCTCAAATATCTACTTGTATATCATAAGTTCAATAACTTCTAAGACCAACATTTCAATAAAGAACCTCTGTATCATCTATATTACCACATTCATTAATATTCCATCTTAACAATCATGATACTGTGATATCTCTTTGTTTATCATCAATATTATCCCATCAGCTCAAATCTTGATCATGTAAAAATTTCATTCTTTCTTTTACTTCATCAATATCATAACCATCATCTTCAGTAAATATATCTTCCTCAAAATTTCACATGATATATCTTCAATCTTCAATATCCCTCTCTCTTACTACTTCTCACAAAGTATTACTGTCAGTTCATGGGTACAACATAAGATAATTACTTCAATAATATCATCTATGCCTGTCAGGATGAAATTCTTCTCGATTTTCATCTTCATTTAGTATTAAATACCTAATATTATTAGCTTCTTCAGCCAAACTATTATCATTATCATCTTCTAATATTACTATAGGATCAATTAATAAGCATCATTTATACCTTTCATCAGAATCAGAATAAGGGAAATAATCAAGCATATATAGTCAAGTCATTCTAGTTATATTTTCAAAATTATCACTAAGTCTTCTTATTACATTATTAACTTCAAATTGTTGACCAAACCTAAACACATTATCATCCATTCAGTGAGTAGCAAATGAATATACTGGTGGATAAAATGCCAAATTAAATCAAGTATAAGGTAGAGTTCAATCAACTTCATCTGAAGTAAATTGATCAAAGTAAACACTATAATCAAAGTCTATATTTGCTTCTCTATTAAATACACTACTTCAAGTCATTGTAGGTATATAACTCCTAATATCCTTGTCATAATACATTCTTGATGAATCATAGTTTGCATATCATGTTAATCAACCAGGTACAGCATCTTCAAAATAATCTATTAAATCTCAAGATAAAGTATCAGCAATATTTAATTCTACATTTCAACTTGATCTTACATTAAGATCAGGATTAATATCCCATTCAGTAAATAGTCAATCATCATAGGGTCAACAATCTCATCTAATTTGATCAAGACACCATCATTCTCACATTCATTCTAAATTTTCTGCTCAATCAAAGTAAACATCATCATCGCTAAATACATTAGTGATAGTATTTCAATAAGCATCTCTAAGGAAAGATCTAACTCAGAATCAATCTATTCAATCAGCATAAACTACTGCCCTATTTCAAGATGAAGGTCAATCTACATATCTTAAAGTCTCTCTATCAACTTCATAATCATTATGAGATAAATTATAATAAGTACATCACTCATTATTATCTTGATCTCACAAAACAGTACACTCAGCACTTCAACTTAATGTAGGAGTTGCTTCAGGATATCATACAATTCTTGAAACATATTTATAATTTTGAGTCATATCTGGTTCACCATCCAAAGAATAGTCATATCATACAAAATCAGTAGATATAATTGTAAAAAATTCTCAAGCAGAATAAAATATCTCTGGATCTATTGGAGAAGATACTTGCTCACCTAAATCTACTCAAGTATTAATGTAGTTTAGATGCCGTCAAGTATAATGTTCATTTAATTTTCTTGATATCATTATATCCATTTCTCAATCTATTTTTCAAGCATCTGGATTTAGTTCAAAGTTGAAAAATCATGAACCAAATGAAAAGTTTCCACTATCTGCTCAAGTATAATTAAATCAACTCCATCAGAATCAGTATCACATTCATACAGACCTTCTAACTAGAGGAACTGAATTAAATCAAGAAACATCTCATGCTACAGGTACATCTCTAGAATCCCAATCTGAACTTCATAATTCATAGAAAACCCTAGCTCATGCACCATCCTCTATCATCTTATTTATATCTGCATTAATTTGGAAACAATGTTCAGGGTTTACTATGAACTCTTCTGTTCAACATACAGACAGATTAAATCAAGAATATATATAATTATCACTTGATTCACGATATCAATCATAATATCTATTATCAGCAGGTAACTTTATATATTTTTCTATTACTCAACCACTTACAGTTGCAGTATGACTACCCCGTTCTAAGTCTTCTTGATCTGGATTATATTCAAATTCAAATTCTTCAATCAAAGGATATTCTATAGCTTCACCACCTGACATTACCGGTGCTTCATAAACTCATATATTCTTATCTGTATTCACAACATGAGAATGAGAATAAATTTCAAAATCAAATTGAGTTCAATCAGGCACAGTTGTATCTCAATCTCAATAACCCCTTCTAACCATATCTCATTCATTTGTATCGGCTTTCAACCTTACAAATCTTCAATCTGATTTTAAATGTTTAGATATTTCTTCATTTGTCATTCAAACTAGAGATTTATATCACATATATTCTCATCCATCCCAGTATGAGATCTCAAAACCAGAAAAATCTATATAATCAGTAATTGGATCATAATACCAAGGATCAGTAGTTCAACTAACACAATTTCAATTTACATCACATACTTCATATGACATTTGATATTTACCTGGATGTTCAGCATTAGTATGACCATCAGGAGTACTAGCTTGTAAAATATAATTTCTTAGTTCTGGAGATTCACATGTAAAAGGATCTGAATCCTGACTATTCCATCTTGTTCTACTTGGAGAAGTAAAGTTTCATTCATAACTAATTTCATCAAGATCATCAAAGTCCAAGTCTTCAAGATCTTCCCGTGGCATTTCTCATGATCCTCTTACTTCAAATGTACTATTTGAATAATCTATAGCTCAAACATCTTGAACCAACAACCATTGTCTATCCAAGAAAAAGTCATCTGTTCTAAATATTATATCTCAATCATTTCATTGATTTAAATAAAGTTCTTCTTGTATATTGTTGTATGTACTATCCATATCGTCTGTACTACTACTCATAAAAACTGTAGATCAATCATAGTCAAAAGGATATACATGTCTCCAATCAGTATCAGCTTCATTTAATATTGACCTACTATTAGATGGCACAAAATCTAAAACTTTTGGATCATCATCATCAATAAATATACAAACATCCTGACTTGCAGAGTTTCTATACATTGGTGCATCTTCAAAATCAATATCATACCTAAATTTACCAGTTCAAAAATCTCAAGAATTATTTAAAGTCCATTCCCAAATATACTGACTTCTTTCCAATTCTGATATTCAAGAAGTAGATAGATCATCATTAGTTATCTCACGAATTGTAAAATCATCCATATCAATAGAATCATCTAAGATTGAATAATCTCAACCTGTTCATACATATTTTGAGTCTCATTCATATCTTTTAAAAGTTCAAGAAATACTATGTGGATTTATATAACTAGGTAGTCAATAATCTCTATCTTCTGGATCATAATCATACCAATCATAAATTCTTGCTCAACGAGATTTAGAGCTATGACCAATTCTATTAGATTGGTAATCAAGTTCAAAATCACTAAATGCTGCAGTAAATCAATATTCATCTGACATACTAGTTAAATTTCTGATTTCTTCTGAATAATCTCATTCTCACATCCATCTATCAGGTATAAAATCATCAACAAATGACATTGGTAAACTAGGTGACTCAAATTTAGTAAATATTCACTGAGGTAAATTAAATGGGAAAGAAGGTGTAGCTGCAGATACATCATCATCTCAATCATCAAATACCAATGACCAAGCAGAAGTGGATCTAATATTCACACTAGTATTATCCAATCAACAACTTGCATCAGGTCATGTAAACATATCCATAATATTATTAATATTAATATTACAGTCATAATAAACAGAACCATTTTCTTCAACTATTGAACAAACATTATCATAAGCATTTTCTTGTATTATTTCTTCTCAATCATCATAAACTCTATTAAAGTCTATATCTTCCCAAACTTTATCAAAAACCCAAAAATCTTCACCTCAATCTTCTTCCAACTCTTTTCAAGGAACATCAAAACAGATTTTATTAGTAAACATTTCATCTCAATTATTACAAGACCGCCTTTCATCTCAATAAGCATATCACCTAATACAAACAATTTGAGGAAGTCTATCTACACCAAATAGTTCAAACAATTCTGAAGATCATTCACTTGCAGTAATATCTTGTCTAACTCTTAGATACTTATCATCTTCAGTTACCAAAGGAGAATTAAAGTTCATATAGTTATTATTATATCACTCTAATTCATGCCATCAATTATCAGTATCAATAAAATTATCAGGATATACACTAGGACCATCATCAGATGTATAAACTCTTTGCTGATCATCAATATTAAACATACATTCTTCAGTATCACAGTCTCTAATATCCTTATATACAAATCATCTAGTTGCTATAAAATCTGGAGGTGTAGGAGGTCACCAAGTAGTATGATATCTTAGATTTACCCTACTAGATAAACTATCATTAACATATTCATCATAACGATCAGACCAAGCATGTTTCCTTATTTCTATATGTTTTGAAACAAGTTGATTATCATCTTCTAAATTATCATAATCTCTAAAATATTCATCAGTAGGTTCAGATATATCATCTAAATCATGATCATCTGCATCATAAGTTTGATAATGAATTGTATTAGTAACTATTATATAATCATCTCAATCTTCATACATATACAAATCTGGTATACAAAGCATCTTATTTTCCTGAGTTGTCTGTATTGATGGAGCATTATTAGGGTCCCAATTTCTAACTCAAGACAATGAATCTCTAATACTTTGCTTTACTTGATCATCATCAGGTATATTTTGACAACCTGCTCAAGCCATATATGTATCTTGATTTGTTTGTATCCTATTTTTTATATCTTCAATATGTACAACATTATTGTAAGGAAGATCATAGTCTTCATTAAATCTCTCTTCTTCTTTCAAATAATCATTTACCCAAATATATAAATCATAAACTCATGTATTTTCGTCGGTATGATCAGGAGATTGTCGTTCAGAAAACATATCTTGATCTATCCTAAGTGCAATAGGAACAGAACCTTCTAAAGTATTTATATCAACATTGTTAAGTCTCATAAGATCTCAGTATTTATCACCAGTTCAATAATCTCAATGATAATAATAATCTAACCATCAAAATATACCATCATACATTCAAAGTATCTCAAAAGAATCTCATATGTCTGGATTTTTATCATCAATTTCATAAACATCATTGCTTGAATATCAGTAATCCAAAGATTCAATGTTAATATGAGTTCATGAAAATATATTTTGCCTAGAAGCAGATCTCTCTCAAGTAAAGTAGCTATTACTTAATGGATATTTCAAAGCAGTTCTCTTAAGTAAAGAGAATGCTCAATCATCAACAAAATCTCTCAAATCATAATCATCTGGATCAGCAAAACTATAATTTAATGGAGTTTTTTGATAGTCTGCATGAGAAAATGACATATCTTCATCAACAGACATAAAATTATTTGATACATCATAACTTGCTTCATAATTTGACCAGTTTCAAGATTCATCTTGAACATGAATAGTCATATCATAAACAGCTCAATCTTCTAATTCTTCTATAATAAAATCATATCAAAGATTAATTTTGAAAGCCTTATCTTTATAAGCAAAATGGTCTATTCAATGAAGAACACAAACAGAGGTGTTAGAATCATTACACGAAAAGTTGTTTATTGAATTGCTCCAAGTACTAACTCTATCAAATCAAGATTGAATATCTTCACCACAAAGATTTTCATCATTATCGCATATAATATTTCAATCCGAATCATATATATAAAATTGAATATCTTTGATTTGTCATTCTCTAGATCAATCCCGATTTCTAAATAGAAAATCAAAAGAAGTCTTTGTTCATATATATCAATGATTTCTCCTGTGCAGTTCAGGATATTTTCACATATATGTATCTTCTGATATATATGGATAATATTCAGAATATGATTCAAAATCAGTATTAGAATCAATATTTATAATTTTAGGAGCATGCATATCTATAGTAAACATAGATTCGGAGAAAGATCAATACTCTTCACACCCATACTGATTACAATTATAATTTCTTATTCATTCTAGTTCATTTTCATCCATAACATTAGAGTGCTCCCATTCTATTTTATAATATTCACTTCAAGGTACTTCTATAAATTCATCTTCTTCATCTTCTCAGTCCCAATCAGGATTTTGAGTTTCATAAGTAGGATAATTTTCTGGAAAATCATAATCCAATTCCTTATACCAATAACAATATCAGTCTACTATATCATTACATACTATATTATCTTTATAATCCCATAACTTAAACATATCCATATCTGGTACATCAAAATCAGGAGTATATGATGTAAATGAAGGTTTCAAAAATAATCTTTGTGTAGCAACTCAAATTGGATAATCAGTATTTAATGATAATATTCAATCATGACCTTCTATTCATGCTATCTCAAACCTATCAGAAAAATCTTTTTCGTATTCTTTATCAAGAGCTGAATCATAAAATGAATCTGCATCATTTGCAGCCTGATATACAAAATTATTAGGTGAGATAAAATCATCAAAAGGATCAAGAACTACTGGAGACCTACTTGATCAGGCAATAATAAGTGGTCATTGTTTAACAGAATCTTCCATTCAAACAGAATAATTATAATTTGACTCTAAATAATCTTTATCTAAAACTCAATTTTCATCTGCAAATCAATTTCAGATCATAAAATCTGCAAATCAAGTAATGAAAGCATCATCACGAGAATGGCTAAGATTAGTTGCATTAGCTAAATTTTGTCAAGTTGAGAATTCTCAAATCATAGTTTGATATGTCTTTCTACTACCAAAAAATCCAATTGTATGCCTATAGGATTTAGCTCATATTGAATGTGTTCTAAAAGTACTTGCAAGAGCTCATTGATCATTTTTATATATGGTAAAATAAGATCTTCTAGACCTCAAAAGCTCATTTAGTTCAAAGTCTTCAGATCAGTCTATATCAATATTATTACTTCAATGTGCTGCAGAACTTGATATATAATAAATGAAGTAATCTTTTCTACCAAAATCAGTCTCACTATCAAAAGAAAAAACATCATGTGATATACATCCATCATTAAAATTAAGACTATTTTCTAATAGTTCAACTTTAATATCCCAATCTCATGAGTCTTCATCTCGTTTTCATATTCATACTCAAACATTTTCTCCAACATCTTCTAAACAAACTTGAAAATCATCTTCATCAGTAGTAGCTACATACCAATCAGGTTCATTGTTTTCTGTAATATCAACATCTTGAGCAGCATCCAAAATTCAGTCTTCATCTTGAAGAGTAAATCTTGGATAATCTGGTAATGTGGTAAGTGTAATTTCTCAAACTCTCAAATTTCATACAGCAGTTCAACTTGGTTCATTTCAAATTTCATCATTTATTCAAATAGTAAATCTTAATTCAGTATTTAATGGGTATCAATATATAGTATCAACTTCTATAATATCTGACTCATCATCTGTATCATATGCACATCTATCAATATTAAAATCTCAAGTAAACACATTACTAGTAATATTATCAGAAACATTATAAGATACATAAGAACCTGGCCTATCAGCAAAAGTTTTGTTTTCACTTTCGTGATAATTAACACATTTGAATTCTAAATTAAATTTTTGCAACCAAGCTTCTTCTTCCTCATCATAATAAGTTGCAGGTTGAACATTAAACATCTCATCACTTGGATCTTGGATGTCATCATCAAAGTCAAGCACCCAACCATCTGCTCTTGATCAAGTCCATTGAATTCAAGTTCAAATTAGTCATCATATATCTACAGTAGATCATGACCAGTTATATACATTTTTTAAATGACTATCATCAACCAAAGGTACATCATTTTTAACCACATATCTAATTCAGGTTGACTTTTTTGTCTCATTTCAAAGATTATCAATAGCTACTATATCTATTTCATATATTCACTCTCTATCAGAATCAAATGGAATATCTAAATTTCAACTCACAGAAATCCTACGACCAAAAGCATTATTATCAATTTCAAGATCATTCAAATCAGCCATCTGAAAAACTTCCACATGATCATCTTCAAAACTTCATGTATTCCATTCAGTATTTCTTTGATATCTAAACTCTACTCTTCTAAGTCATGAAGTATTAGTAATATAATTATTGTATCAACTACTAAATCATATATCATCTATTGTAAGATCATATCAAATTTCATAAGTATCAGTATCTACATAATAATAACCTGTCCATGGCTCTCATCAAGGCAAATCAGTGATTGGAGTAAGTCATGATATTCAGTCTACATCAATTCCAAAATTTGGTGAAGTATCATCATAAATCAAAGGATCAGAATGAAAATAATTTTTATTTCAAGCTTCATCTTTTATATCATATCTAAATATATATGCTCACTCTTCTGTTCAAGTTAAAGTAGAATTATATCAAGTAAAACTAAAATTATTGAAATTAGAAATGTTCATATCATAAACTCAAGTGTATGATTGATCTAGCTCTCATCAAGAAGATCATCATAAATTATCTCATGTAATATAATTTAAAGATGAAATTGATATATCAGAAATATCAGAATATTGTCAATCCCATGAAGACCTAGTTTTATTATTTATTGATCAATTAAAGCTAAAATTTCATCATGTATATTGATAATAATAATCAATATAAGACTCTCAAATATCATTAAGTTCAAGAGAATTTAAAGACATTTGCCAATTAACTCATGTTCAAAGAACACCATCATCAATATTGAATTCAAGATCATCGATTTCTGGTGGTATTGTATCTTTAACAAAAGATAATTCACTTGATGAACTATTACCTACAGCATCATAAACAGTAAGTTCTATAGTATATCATCATTCTTCATAAAAGTCATCTGAAATATCCAAATCGAAAACATATCATGATAGATATTCACCTTTATTAGGATCAAAATAATCTATATTTCATTCTGACTCAACATCGCTGTTTCAAGAATCTTGTCAATATATTGTTTTATTTATATCAAAAAGTCAGCTTCATGTTTCTAATAATGCAAAATCAACAAATAATTGATCCATATATATATTAAAGTAATTATCATTATACAATCAAGTATAATTTTCTGAATAATCTTTAAAATTAACTCTAATTTCTTCATCCAAAATTTCTGGATCAATACTATCTTTCCATAATTCAAAAACTACTTGATTTTGATTTCATAGTCTATCTTCTAGATCGAATATCAAATCATTTTTTCACTCAGTAAAAGATCATGATGCAATTTGTGATGTAGTTGAATCATAATCTATATCAAGTATATTATTTCAAGAAGAAATTTCACTAAGTCAGTTTGATCAACTCAAATACAATGAATAAGAATCAATTCAAACTCATTGAATATCTCATGTAACAACATCACTTAGACTATAAGATAAGCTTACATAATCAGTAGCCTTATTTATCCAATCTCTTCAATCTCATATGTCAATTATATCATAACTATCTTCTCATTTATATCTTTGAAAAGAGTTTTCTACTGTTGGTCAATATGTATCTTTTTCAAAATTTAAATTGTATCAAGCAGCATTTCATATTTCATCCATTACCAAAACAGTAAACTCATTTTCTCATTCTTTTATATCACTAGCTTCAAAAGTTACATATCATGTGTAATTTTTTCAATCAGTATTGTCTCATTGCAAAGTAAATTCCTCTAATATATCACTATATTCATTTTCAAAACTTACAGAAAGCTCTTCAAGATCTCATGTATAAACTATATCATAATTAAATCTAACTCTTTCAGTATTAGACTCTATCCAATAAGTATTATCTAAATCTGCCAATCAAGTCCAAGTTCAACTTACATATCTTTCTTTATCAATATCTAATTCAGGTTCATTAGTAGATCTCCAAATTTCAACATTCTCAGTAGAAGTATTTCAAACATTATCCTCAACAATGATATCAATATTATTTTCTCATTTTTCAAATTCATCTATATTAATTTCAACTTCAGATTCAAAATTACTGTCTCAAGAAGCATATAGTGTATTATTTAAATATATATCATAATTAGACAATCAAGAATTGTCATCATTAAAATCATATTCAAGAATAACTGAATCTATGGTTGAATTTATCCATTTTCTATCATCATACTCTATCAAATCAAATTCGTTTGTAGAATAAATATCATATTCAATATCAGGTTTTACTGTATCTTTAAATAAATATTTAGTATAAAAATCAAAATTTCATATTTCATCAACCAGTTCTCATGTTATTATATTTTCTCATTCCTCAAAAATTGTATGATCAAAAATCACACTACCAGTTTTAGCTACGGAAGAATATTCAAAATCATCATTATAAACATCATCATCATTTATAAACATATCAAAACTTAAATTATGTTCATAGTCAGATAAATTATTTATTTCATAAAAAATTTCTAATTCATTAACTCATGAAGATAACCAATAATTTCAATCATATTCAACCAAATTTCATAAATTTAAATTTAGATCTAATTCTGGATTATTAGTAGACTTATATAAAGTAATACTTAGACTATTCTCATTTCACACATTATCATACACTACTATCTCTACTTCATTCTCTCATTCCTCAAATTCTTCTACTGGTATAGTTAGTGTATCAGCAAAATTACTATCTTCACTTAGATAGCTATCGTCATTTATTCTTATATCATATTCTCTCAATCCACTTCATTCATCTAGTAATTCATAACTCAACTCTAATTCTTCTACACTTGAATTTATCCATTTCTCTCACTCATTTTCTATATAACCACTCATAACAAACTCTTCTATGCTTGGAGCTTCTGTGTCTTTATATACTATAAGATTTCATTCTTCATAATTTCATATTGCATCTTCTACTTCTATTCTTATCTCATTAGTTTCTCATTCTTCAAATCCTTCTACATCAAATGACAATTCTCATTCAATATTATCTCATGTCATTGTCAAAGTCTCTGAATCTTCTTCTCAATTTAACTCATATCTTAATTCTAGTTCTCAAAATTCTCATTCGTAATCTATACTATATCACACTACTACTTCTCATGTTGATTCATTTATCCAGTAGTCTCAATTATATTCTGACAAGTTTCATGTATATAAGCTCAATCATAATTCTGGATCATTACTTGATTTACTTACTATCATACTATCACTATTCTCATTTCACACATTATCATACACTACTATCTCTACTTCATTCTCTCATTCCTCAAATTCTTCTACTGGTATAGTTAGTGTATCAGCAAAATTACTATCTTCACTTAGATAGCTATCGTCATTTATTCTTATATCATATTCTCTCAATCCACTTCATTCATCTAGTAATTCATAACTCAACTCTAATTCTTCTACACTTGAATTTATCCATTTCTCTCACTCATTTTCTATATAACCACTCATAACAAACTCTTCTATGCTTGGGTATATATTGTCAATATATACATATTCTGTCTTTGAATATGTATTTCAATATTCATCAACTAATATAACTTTAAATTCTTGTTCAGAATTTTCTTGAATATCATCATTATCATTAAATGGATCATCATTTAAATAATATAAATATTCTGATAATTCTGTATCAATTTGTTCTCATATTCATTCAATATCTACATTATTCTTTCATGAATAATAATAAAGTCAATCATCAAAGTAATCATATCAACTTACTTGAATATCAAAATCGAAACTAGGAGTTTTATAATTATACTCATTGATCACATCTCATTCGATAGACTCAAAAACAATATCAATATCCCAAGATTCAGACTTATCAAAATCTTGATAATTAAACATATTTATTGAAAAATTATCATTATATTCTTCTTCATTTCAATCAACTGATACTACAATATTTTCTATCAAATCATCATATCAATTCAAATCAACATCAAAACTTAGATCAGAAAGATCTCATCAAAGTATATCTGAATCTATTATATCTCAAGAAAAAGTAAGAAAATCGTTATCTGAAATTACAAATTTATTTTCTACATTATTGAAAGATAAATTATTATATTCATTATTCGGAGACTCTTCCAAGTATACTCAAGTTCAAATATTATTTATATCAATATCATTGAAATCACCTCAAGTAGAACCATATAAACCAATTCAAGCATATAAAGATACATTAGAAATAAAGAAATCTTGCAATGAATAAAAAGTAAGATAATCTATATCTAAATTATCAATAAATATATTATCACTTGAATCTGCTGAAAATCATTCAAAACTTGTATTATCTAATGATTCTCAAATTAAAGCAATACAATTTCAGTCAAAATCTATCTCTGTACTAGCAGAATAATCTCAACTCGGTATCTTATAAATTGAATCACCAGAAAAAGAAAATCATAAATCTATTTCATAAGATCAAGTTGATATTTCATTTACTCAATTCAATTCTGTAATATCATATATATTATCAGTGGAAATTTCACAATTAGTATCAGAATATATTTCATCAACCAACTCAATTCAAGTTAAATTGTAATAATCTGATCAATAAACTATTTGTCATATAGATATTAATGTAAATCAAAGAAATAGTTTTATTATTGTTTTCATTTTATTTTTTGTTTTTATATAAATTCTATAAGCTTAAATAATATTTTCCATATTAAATTATACCCTATAAATTATCTTTGTCAACCCAATTTTATAAAGTTTCTTGAATCGTAAGAAGATGAGCTGTAAATTACCATCTTTCAATTTATATTTAAATAAAAATCTCCTCTAGTTATTCTTCAAGATCAATAACTTTCTTCTTCTTTAATACAAGATAACATATCATCAGAAATATCATAATTTTTAAGTACTATATCTTCATGTGAAAGCTCAATATCATTTCAATAATTATTAAAGCATTCACTAAAATCTCTTTTAACATTTACTTTTGTATCTGGAGGTAAAACAAATTCAAAATAAGCTTGTCAATCTTCATAAAAATAATCTAAATCATCTGTTGATACTGCTGATGAACCATCTCAATCAGAAGACAACAAAACAAATAGAATAATAATTACTAAAATCATAACAAAAGCTAATATAAACAAAGAGTTATTTGATTTAAATTTTTCTATAAATTTATTCATTTATTTTAATTTTATATATAAATATTATATAATAAATTATAATCTATTTTCTTTTAAAGTCAAAAAAAAATCTTGGTAAATACCAAGTTTATAATAATTCAGGGGCGACAGGACTTGAACCCGCGACAAGCGGCTTTGGAGACCGCTGCTCTACCAACTGAGCTACGCCCCTTTATTTGAAATTTGGGTCAGGAGGGGCTCGAACCCTCGACCTTGGGCTTAAGAGGCCCCTGCTCTGCCAGCTGAGCTACTGACCCAAAATTGAAATACAAGTTGGATTATAATGTTTTATTCAACAATTTCAAGCATTTTTTCTGTTTTTTATAAAAGCATTTTGGATTGACTTTTTTAAAAAAAGCAGTAAATATACAAAAAAATTTTAAATAATAATTTTGAATTAATCATGATTGAAAAACTAAATATATTTTGACAAAGTATAAATCATACTAATAGCTCTGAAGAAGACGAAATTGCAACTACACAAAAACTAATTGATGAACTAAACTGAAAAAATATAATGAAAATTTCAGAATGAGTATTTTGAGTAAAGACTAGATGAGACTTTCGAATAATAGTAAATTCAAAAGGTGAAGAACTTATTGATTGAAAATTTGATGAAATTTTTGTAGATCAAGAATGAAAAAATATTTACTTATTAAAATGAGATATAAAAGTAAGCATAAATGTTGACAAATTAACTTAACTTTTAGTTGATTTTTAAGAGAATATCATTATACTGATGTCCGTTTAGTAATTTTTTTATTATATGGCGGCTGTAGCTCAATTGGCAGAGCACTGGGTTGTGGTCCTAGTTGTTGCGGGTTCAAGTCCCGTCAGCCGCCCCATTAAATTAGTTTAAAGGTGAAAGATAAAAGATAAATATTAAAAAAAACAACTTACATTCTTTAAGTTGTTTTTTTGTTTTTAGAAAAATCTATATATTCTAAACCTGTATTGTTAATTTGAAAACTACAACAATTAATATATTCTATTTAGAAAATAATATAAAATTTTAATTTGGCTCTTCTAGTGCTAATTTTTCTAACAAAACTTTTCTCAAAAGAATACAATCTTCAATTAAATTTTGACGATTTTCTCTTCTCGATTTTTTCAAAGAAGGCAATAATTCATTATTTATAGTATTTAATATATTTCTGGCAGAATCTATAGATAAATCTCTAATATGAGATTGATAATGATATGGGATCACAAAACTTTCTCTTTGATAATCTCATAAAATATTTTCTCACTTATCCAAACTTCTCAAAAGTGCTCATATGTAATCATCACAAGTAAGTCATATTCTTGACCTCAATTCTGATAATTTTTTAGATTGTCATATTGTAGTCAATTCAAGAAATTTACTGGAATCATTTGGATCCATATGTTCTCTTCTCTTTGATTCAAAATCAATAACTTCTCACATTTAATTATTTTTAGATATATAAATATTTTAACATTAATTAACTAAATCATAACAAAAGTCAAGTAAAACAAGAAAAATAAGTTAATTTATAATAATTAAAAAAGGTGATGGGAACAATACCCACCACCAAAAGATTGTCATTTCTAGTCTTGCCCTTCCAGAAGCTCCATTCTCTCTTCGAGACTAAGATTATCAAACTCTCGAGCGGAATCTTGCTTCTGAGTATCCAACTCCTGCTCCTGGATAATCAAGTCCCTAGAAGGAGTAGAGTCAAGCCAGGGATTCAGAAGAGACTCTACAGAAAGGACTTTTTCACCAGTATCCATGGCTTCAAAGCTAACAAGCCTACCCACCTCAGCAACCAAAAATTCTGGCATGTCAGAAGTAAGAGCTTTGAAAGCTTTGTTTTCTTTTCCATCAATCTGAAAGTAAGCAACAATCGATCCATCTACTGATAGACGATCAATAAAGCTGATCTTACCTTCAAATTTTTGGACCCATCCTTGTGTTTCTACAATATTTCCTTTTACCAAAGCCTCATTGAAATCCTCTTCGACTTCTTTGGGTTGAATCTGTGATGATACAGAATCAGACCTGAACATAACAGAACTGCTCAACAAGATTGCTATTATCGTAATAATAGCAATTGACGGCACTACATAAATACTCTTATTGAACAAGTTCTCAACTTGAACTTCGTGAGGAGTAGAGTTTGCATTGATCTGATAGATCAAAGACAAGACCCAACCAAGAGTAAGGCCCATCAAACTCCATACTACAAAAGCTAAGTGCAGGTTTATTGGAGTAAAATACCAAATACCCACAAAAAAGCCTACCAGCCCAATCACAAATAAAACTAGCGAATGTGAAATATGGAACTGGT
>CAZACQ010000009.1:0-37220 GCA_964483725.1 uncultured Candidatus Peribacteria bacterium
CCTGAAGATGAACCAGAACTTTCTTGTGATAGTTTGAATTTTACACAAACAGATGATCATGGTTTTGAATATGATTTTACTTGTATGACAACTTCAGCAAATGCTTTGGAAATAAGGATTTTTGATGATGAAAATCCTAATGTAGAAAATGATGATCCAGTACATACAATAAATCTAGATAATCCTACTTCATCAAATTCCCAAGAAGAATGGACATGAGAAGTTGATTTTGCAACATTATGATTTGATTCATGAGAATATTATGCAGCTGCATTTGCTATATGACCAGATGGAAATTCAGAAATGCTTACAAGTTGAGCTTGTCAAACTTGAATATGAGTATGACCAGAAGACCTTTCTTGTGATAGTTTAAGTCCAAGAAATACAACAGTACAAGAATGAGACACTTTAGATTTTACATGTACATGAACAAATGCAGATGAGTATAGAATGTATGTAGACTGAGATTTAATAGATACAAATACAACTTGAAGCTTTAGTCATAGATTTGATGATGAGTGAGAGTATGAGACAAGATGTGAAGTTACAAATCCATTTGAATGATGGGAAACAAGTAATGCATGTCAATGAAATGTTACAGTAGATGAAGATAATTGAAATTGATGAGGTTGAGTTCCTGTTCGATGTTGACCAGCTGAATGAAATTATAATGATTCTCATACTGATTGGCATTGAGATTTTTGTGCCCCAAGTTGAGCAAGTCCTTTATGAAATATTCCAAATTTTAATGATTGGAAAGCTGACTGATTTCCAAGAATAGAATGGTTGTGTCAAAGACCTTGAGCTGTTAGGCTTGTAAGGTGTGTTGCTTGATGAGATGAAGATGATCCAGATACACCAGATACACCAGAGATTTTTGTAGAACCAGCACAATGTGAATGGATAGACCCACCTAGTATACAAGTTGGAGAATATTTGCCTATATGGTGGGCTTTAGAAAATTCTGATATGTATTGATGAACTTGTAATTCAAATAATGTTTGAACTATTAGAAATGATGCACAATGTAGACTAAAAATAGAAAATAAAGATTGAAGTGTTTATGATGATTTAATTGATTGTATTTGAAGAGATTGAAATTTTGATAGAAATTTACTTTCATGATTTAGATGATGAAGTTTATGAGAAGATAATTCTCATGGTTCTACTGCTATGATACTTGATGAAGGTATGGTTAATTGAGTTTTTGGGGAATACAAAGTTAGTATTAAAGTAGAAAATTATCAAGTTTGTGATGGTTCTGATTGGAGAAATGTTAACTTATCTAATAGAACTTGTCAATACAACTTTCCAGTTACTCAGCCATATTTGATGCAAAAATGAGCTACATTGTCTAGTAATGACAATACTTTTGAAAATTTTTATCAAATAAACTGAGATAATGTTGATGTAGATGTCGATAATGTATCTTCTTCACAAAATTTTAATCCTTCTAGTGTATGATCTATATTAAATGATTTTGTTGAAGATTATGAAAATCGTGCTGTACAAAGTGTTTCTTATTGACCTTTAGCTTGAATGTGATGTAAAAAAGTGCCTGCAGAAGAAGTTTATGTTTGTGAAGATGATATTACTATTTCAAGTTCTATTTCATCAGATCCTTACACTTTGATAGTAAAAGATTGAGATCTTACAATTGATTGAGATCTTTTATGAAATTGAATGTATGTAGTAACAGATTGAAATATTGAATTTACTGCAAATAATTATAATTCAAGACAAGTTGTTGAATGAATATTTTTGACAAATTGAAACTTTGAGCAAGATCAACTTATAAATAATAATTTATCAAATCCTTGGATAAAAGACTGAAGACTCCAAGTAAAATGAATTCTTAGATGATGATGAATAGAAAATTTAATTAATCATAGAAGATCTTATATTGGTGATTGGTTTTCTTGATGATGACCAGGTCCTGATGATATATATGACTGAGCTTCTCTATTGGTAGAGTCAAACCCTTCTATTTGGGATAATCTTCCACCAGGTGCTAGATCAATGTTGGATGATCTTAATATACAAAGAAGATAGAATTAATAATAAAAAACTCCGCATTTGCGGAGTTTTTTATTGCTTAAACTATAACTAAAAATCCCAAGATCATTTCATATTACTAGACTGAGTATAGTTTGTAACTGTACTTTCAAAAAAGTTTGCTTTTTCTCAGTTTTGATCCTGAATTCTTTCCAAATGTTTATAAGGATTTTTTGTGATATCTGGATATAAAGGAGCTATTCATATAGATTGCAATCTTTGATTTGCTAAGTATTTTGTATAAAGTTCTATATTTTCATCTCCCATTCAAATAACTTTATTGTTTATTATATGTTTTGACCAGTCTATCTCTTGTTTTACTGCTGTATCCATCATTTCTAATAATAAGTCTTCATCGTATATATTTGGGAACTCTTTACTGATTTCTTTTATTATATTTGCAAATATTACTACATGTGTTTCTTCATCTCTTCTAATATAATTTATCATTCTATCTGTAGCTAGCATCTTGTTTTGATCTGCAAGTGTATCAAAGAAAGCAAATCAATTATAAAAATATATACTTTCTAATAACCAATTAGCAACTACACTTCTAAAAAAGTTTCTATCATTTGGTTCATCAATAAAGTCTTGATATATTTGTCATATAAATTTATTTCTTTCTAACAAATGTTTATCTTCTCTTCGGAAGTATAATATTTTTTCTCTTTTGGCAGCAGGTACTACAGTTTCAAGAATTGTTTGATAAGATTGACTGTGTATTGCTTCTTGATAAGCTTGTATACTCAATATAAGATTAACTTCTGGAGAAGTAATGTAATCATTAATATTAGGTAAATTCATAGTTTGAATACTATCTAAGAATGTCAAAAATGATATAATTCAATCATAAGATTTTCTCTCATTTTCATTCAAACTTTCTTCGTATTCTATTGCATCTTTATTTAATCAACTAACTTTCTCTGGCACCCAAAAATTTCATACCATCAATTTGTACATAGATTGTGCCCAAGTATATTTTACATTATTTAGATTAAATAAACCAGTAGTATTTCAATGTATTATTGTTCTTTTGTCCAAACTATCATCTCATTTTGGATTAAATATTAGATTTTTTTCCATTGTATTTAAGATTAAAGAATTAAATTATAGCACTTAGCACTTAGTAAGTATTTTTTTCAAGATTATTTATGTATTTTGTTAGCATTTTAATTATTTCTGTATTTAACTTATTTAAATCATCAAAATCATTGTTTGATATATATCAAAGTTTGTTGGATATTAATAGTTGTGTCTCTAATTCAAAAGAAGAGCCTCTAGCTATATTTAAAAACTTTTTAAATTCTTTATTTCAATTTCTTCAATATCATTCTGCTATATTTGAGGCTATTGATATGCTTGCTCTTCTGATTTGTGAAACTATTTAATATTTTTCTGTTTGAGGGAATTTACTAGTTTTGTTGTATACTTTAGTTATAAGATCTATTGATTTTTACCATACAATTAAGTTTTTATAACCTAAAGACATTAATCATAAATTTATAAAAAACTAAAGACTAAGAGCTAAGCACTAAGTACTAAGTACTAAGCACTAAGCACTAGCCTACTACCCACTACAAGCAACACATTCATTTGTTTCCATACTCATACTTCTTACATAGTATATAGTTTTTATATCTTTTTTCCAAGCTTTTATATAATATTGATATAATTCAGCAGGACTCACTTTTGCTGGATTTATTAACCATTCAAAACTTACACTTTGGTCAATCCATTTGTATATCACACTTATCATGTCTATTACATCTGATGTATCCATATTTACATATTCTTTGTAGTACCAAAAGTTATCTTTATTCAAATTAGGTGCAATATTTACCATCATTCAATTTGAATTAGTTTCTACAAAATATTTTTTGTATATTGGTAGAACTCAAGCTGTAGTTCAAACTACTTGTGCTGTTGATGAGTTTGGAGCTGGAGCTAAATGATAAGCAAATCTTACTCAATCTTTTTTGATATTCTTAACTAGTTCCAACCATTCTTCAGGGTTTTGAGTATTTTCTTTTAAGTATTTTTCATCTTTTCACAATAATATTCATTTACTCCATTCACTACCTTCGTATAGATCATATGTACCTCTTTGTTTTGCAAGCTTGTTTGACGATTTCAAAGTTTCCAAACTGTATAATTCAAATAGTCAGTCTACATATTCTCTTGCTTCTTGACTATCATAAGCAAGATGATTTGTGGCAAGCAATTCTGCAAGTCATAAAAATCCTAATCATATACTTCTGTATTTTTTAGCTGTGATTTCAGATTCTTTTGTAGGATAAAAGTTAAGTGTTATTACATTATCCAATATCTTTGTAGCTACAGGAATTGTTTCTTGTATTTGTTTTTTTGTATTAACTTTTGCTACATTTATACTTGCAAGATTACAAACTACATTATCTCAAGGATCATACTCTAATTTTATTTTTCAATCCTCAGATTTTTCTTCAATAAATTTAGTTGTTGATGTATTTTGACATATTTCTACACAAAGTTGAGTACTATATACATTTCAAGCATGTTTATTAGGATTTACTCTATTTACAGTATCACGGAAAAATGTATAAGGCATTCAAGTTTCAACTACTGTTTTCATAAATTCCTTAAATAATTCTTTTGCTTTTACTGTTTTCTTAAGTTTAATCTTTTTATTGTTTTCTAAACTTTCATAAAATTTTACAAAATCTTCTCAAAAATGATCTTGTAATCTTTTTCCTGTAACATCAACTATTTCCTTTGGATCAAAAAGAGTCCAGTCTTCATCATTTTGCATTCTTTCCATAAACAAATCAGGTATACTTACAGCTGGAAATACATCAAAAGCTTTAAGTCTAGCATCACCTGTTTCAGTTTGTAATTCTAAGAAATCGTGTATATCCAAATGCCAAATATCTAATGTAGTTGATATTGCTCAAGCTCTAGATCATAATTGATTTACAGCTATAGCCGTATCATTAATTACTTTTATCCAAGGATTTACACCTCAACTAGCTCATTTAACTCATCTAATACTAGCTCATCTAGCTCTAATATTACCTAGATAAACTCATATTCAACCACCATATTTTGATATTTGAGCCATATTCTCTACTCAGTGGTATATTGCTCTTAGGTCATCTTCGATGTTTAATTTAAAACAACTAGATAATTGATGAAAATTTGTTCTAGCATTCAAAAGTGTAGGAGTAGGAAGGGATATTTTTTGGCTACTTATTTGATCATATATTTTAAAAGCTTCTTTTAGTCTATCTTTGTTTTCTTCTGGTATAGCAAGAAATAATGCTACTGACATATACATTTCTTGAGGAAGTTCATATATTTCCTTGTTTGGGTTTAGTAAGTATCTTTTATCCAGCATATGAACAGTAGTATATCAGTATTCAAGATCTCTTTTTTTATGTTTAGCTATATAGTCTCAGGCTTTTTTGATATCTTCTTCACTATAATAATCAAAAAATTGTGTATAATATCTTCATTTATTCACATAGTCTTTGAAAAAACTTAGATAATTTTTCCCAGAATATATATTTTTAACACTTATTTCTCTATTTTTACTAGCTTTTTTGTATATATCCAAAAGTAATAATCTACCAGCTATTGTTTGCCAATGAATATTATCTACATTAATTAAGTTTAAAGATGATTTAACTAGTAATCTTAGTATGTCTTGAGTTTGTATTCAATCTATTATATGAATTTTTAATTCATCAAGAAGATCTTCAAATTTACATTTTTTCTTAAATCATTTACTTACTAAGTTATAAACATTTTCAATTTTTTCTATGTCAAAACTTTGTTTCTTTCAGTTTGATTTTACTACTTTTAGTTTATTTTTTTCAAATTTTTTGATGTATTCTTGTCTTTTTTCTTCTCTTTGCTTATGTCTTTGTTCTCTATACAAAATAAAAGATTTTACTGCATGATATTTATTGTATTCAACTAATTTTTTTTCAACTATATCTTGTATTTCTTCTACATTAAGCACATTTTTTGGGAAAGATTTTTCATATTCTTCTTCTATTTCTTTAATTATGCTTTCATTAATTTTATTTATTTCATCTTTTTCTTCTCATACTGCATCAAATGCTAATTCTACAACTTTTTTAATTTTTTCATGATCAAAACTGACTATGTCTCAGTCCCTTTTTTCTACACTTAATTTTTGCATAATTTGATTTGTTATATAAATAAAATATACTATATGTAGTATACTGATTTAATTTAAAACAGTATATATAGTTTCTTGTATAATAATAATAATTTTCAAATCAATAGATTTTTTTACTTTTTTATCTAAAACAAAAACTTGACATATTTTACAAAAAATGTATATATTTTTCAAGTTTTAAAACTAATAAAATATTTTAATGAATGGTTTAGATAATAAGCTTGTAAATAAAGGTATACCTCAAACAGACTTTCTTGTAAATTATAATGTTACTAGTGAGGTTTTTTGAAATTTTCACTGAAAATCTAAAGAAGATTTGGTTTCAGATCTTTTTTGATATCTTCAAAGATCTATTTGATTATGAGTTATACCTCAAAATACATTGCATATAGTTCCTTACATGCCAAGTAATGAATACTTATCCTATCTTTCAGATTTAAAATGAAAAGGCTTATCTCAAGAAGATATGATTTTATTATCTGATGCTAAGTCTATGGCAGACAGAGCATTATCATTGAATTCTTCAGATTTTTATTCTCTAAACTTTATATCAACTTGAATTGCTCAAGATTTAATGTGAGTTTTGTGAAATTCTTCAAGAAATGTAGTTATGGATAATTTATGATTAGAAAAAGAGGTAAATGAAGCTAATTCTAAATCTTATTTGAGGACTAGATTCTCTGATTTAATGGTTAATTGACAGGTTGTAGACTTAAATTATTCTTGGAAAGATGAGCTTAAATATTATTTTACTTATTATTCTAATCTTTGATATTCCTGTATACTAAGACTTGATAGATCAGTCTCTTGAGTTTGAATGAAAAAAATTGATAGTTATGAAGACCTAGAAAAAATTTTTTATTTAATAGAAAGTAATAGATCTACTGTATGAAATAAAATTTTAATAGAGATAGCAATTGATCCAGATAGAATAAAGTCTAGTCCTAGTTGTCTTGGTTATGTATCAAAAGATTGAGATATCGATCTTTTTTGATTTACAGATCAGAAATTGGATTGATCTGTTCATCAATGAAATACTGTTATAAAAGAAGATGATAAAAATGAAAAATTAAGTTATATGAAAGATTATTCACTACATGTATGAAGTAAAATTAATAATGAATTATATGTAAATTGATTTTTCTGAGTTGATTTTATGTTAATAGATATAGATTGATATTCAGATAAAGATTTATGATTTATTTTCAATACTGGTGTATCATATATAAATGTTTGAGATAAAACATATGCTATGGTTTTATGTGAAGTAAATCGAAGGATAACTTGAGCTTATGCATCACCAATGATATGTAATTTATTTGATTCATATATTTCGGATGCACTAATTTCTAATTATAATACTTTTTCTTATAATTTTACTGATAAATTTAACAATTTTCAAGAAGTTCAAAATTATATTATATTGAAATTAAGAAAAAACTGATTATTATTTGATCCATCATGAGATTCTAATAAATATGGTGTTTTTCCATTTAGTATACAAGAATGAAAATTGCAGGTAGTAATAGTTGCAAAAGATGAAGAACATGAAAAATATATTATTAATAAATTAAGATATTTACTTGAAGAAAAATAAAAATTAAATGACAAGAAATAAATTGCTTGATACTGCAATAGATTTAATAAAAATACCTTCAGTGTCCAGTGACTTAGAAAATCTAACAAATATTATTGATTATACACAATGATTCTTTCAATCTTATGATAATGTATATATAAAAAGGTTTGTTTTTAATCACAAGCCTAGTATAATAATTAGTAATCATAATTTAAAATGGGCAGATATCGTTCTTAGTTGACATGTTGATGTTGTACCAGAATCTGAAGAATGACAATTTTCTCCTTTTATTAAATGAAATAAACTATATTGAAGGTGAGCAGCTGATATGAAGTCCTGAGTTGCAATAATGATGCATCTTATGAAAAAAATTCTTGATGAAAATTATAAAGAAAAAAATATTTCATTAATATTAACAAGTGATGAAGAAGTTTGATGAACTGATTGAGCTTGAGCTTTAGCAGAACAGGGTTATTGATGAGATTTTGTTATGATACCTGATGGCTGATCATCTAAAGATTTAGTTGTTTCCCAAAAATGACTTGTTCTTTTTGAAGTAGAATGAAAATGAAAATCATGTCATTGAAGTAGGCCTTGGCTTTGAGATAATTCTATAGATAATATATTCAAGTATTATAATTTACTTAAATCTTATTTTGAAGATCCCAAAAAAGTGTATTGAGCTTGAAACTGGTGAACTACTGTAAATATAAATATGATAAATTGAGGTAAAACAATAAATATGGTCCCAGATAGTGTTACTGCAAATTTTGATATTAGGTTTACAAGTGACTTTTCTGATCAGCAAGTATTTGATAAGATACATGAATTTGCAGAATATTCTTCTTGCTATATTAAAAAATATATATTTTGATCATCATTGTATACAAGTGAAAATGATGAAGATATTATTAAATTTAAAAATATTGTAAAAGAAGTTGTTTGAACTGAAGAAGTATTTTTAACAAAAGAACATTGATGATCTGATTGAAGATTTTTTTCACAAAAATGATCAAAAGTGATCTTACAAAGACCAGATTGTTGAAATCTACATTCAAAAAATGAGTGGGTAAATATTGATAGCATCTCTTTGGTTTATCAAACTTACTTGAATTTTATTAAATCTTAGTAATTAGTACTAATCTCTAACCCCTAACCTCTAAATATATAAAATATAATTAATTTTTTGCATTTTAATAAAAAATTTATATAATTATTTTAAGTTTAAGTTTAAAATTATAAATAAAAACAAAAAATGAAAAAACTATATCTTATATTATGTTTTGTATTGGCATATTTAATTTTTCCTAGTTTTTCATATGCTGAATTACCTAGTCAATATTATCCAAATGCATGAATAGAGAATAATATGGATAGAATTGTGGAGAATTTTAGTAGATTACAGGCATATAGATGAACTAGTTCAGAAGTGCCTACTCAAATATTTTCAGAATTAAGTCAAGATTTTGAAGAAGTTTTTCCGAATTTTCCTCAGACTCCTGATAATAGAGTTGTATTTGAGCAATGTAATATAACTACTAATTCCTTGATGGAAGAATATAGTTATGATTGATTTTTGACTTTTTTGGATAGATGTTTTGAAGAAGTTAACTCAATACTTCAAGATATTGATGCTAATTATACGGTTGTACCTAATATACAAGCTTCTCCTACAGAATGATCTGCTCCCTTGAATGTTACTCTTGATGCTAGATGATCAATGGATCCATCTAATGACACTATACCATCTAACAATTTCTTTTGGCATTATAGAGATTCTGATTGAAATGAAAGAATTATATGACAATGACCTGTAGTTAATCATACTTTTGAAGAAGAGTGAAATTATGTAGTTCATCTTACTGTAAGAAGTGTAAACAATCAAAGTCATTGAGTATTTGACTGATCTGAATCTGTAAATATTGCAGTTTCTCCTCAATCTGCTGTATTGTCAGCTTATTTGAATTGAGATAGACTTGATACTGAATCTCATGTTAAAGTAGGTACTCAAGAAGCACAAAATTGAATTGTAATAGATTGATCTTGAAGTTATCCAACATGATGAAGAACTATAGAAGAAACTAGATGGGAAATAAGATCAGACGAATGATTTTCTCATAATCATACAACTAGATGAAGTCCCTGAAGTTTTCGTATTTCATTACCTGATAGATGACAGTACTATGTAAGATTAATAATCTCTGATAATGAGAATAATGAAGTTGTAAAAGAATATCCATTTACTGTATCTGATCCTGTTGCTAAAATTAGAGCAAATCCTGAAGAATGAGATACTTCTACTAATTTTAATTTTGATGCTTCAGCATCTTATTCAATAGAATCTAGTATACAAACATACAGATGGACAATTTTTGATCCAGATTGAAATCAAATAGATACTTATGAATCTAGAACTTTTGATAGAGAGTTTAATAGACCATGAAATTATAATGTTAGACTTGTAGCTATTGATCAACAATGAAGAGAAAATGAAGAGGTTTTTAAATTGAATGTAGAATCTACTAAGCCAGTTCCACAATTTAGAGTTATACCTACCCAAGATTGGGATAAACCTTCTATGTTTGTCTTAGATGCTAGATGAACTTATGATATAGATGAAATAAATTGATTTGCTGAGCTAGAGTATGATTGGAATTTTTCTAATAGTAGTAATGTTGAGGTTATTAGGAGTTTTGATAATTGAGAAAGATTATTGGTTTCATTTGAAGAAGCATGAGAATATGATGTGGTCTTAAATGTTAGAGACAGTTTTGGTAAATCAAATTCTGTAGAAAGAAACATAGAAGTAGAATCTTCTCTTAGACCTGAACTTAGTATAAATCCTTTTGCTACTCAAATTTGAGAAAATATAAATTTTGAAGCTGATGCTAATAAGTCAGTTAGTTATTATGAGTGGGATTTTTGAGATTGAAATACAAGACAAACTCAGTCTACTTCAAATTCGCAATCTTATTCTCAAGCTTGAGTTTATGATGTTTCTCTTTCAGCTAGTACTCCATCTTGAGAGGAAAATACTATTAGGAGACAAGTTTTCATATGACAGAAATGATATCCTACAGCTGCATATAGCATAGAGTATGATTGAACCGTACTATCACCTGAATCTAAATGTGAAGTAGAGGATGAAGACTGAGAAATGGTAGAAGTAGATGCATTTGAAATTGATAGATATCAAGATATAGAAATTGATGCTAGAGAATCAATAAATTCTCATTGAAGAAAAGATGATTTAAGTATATCATTTAGGCCTCAAAATGCTCAACGTACAAATGCTGATAGGTTTTCACATGATTTTAATGAAATGTGATGTACCTATATAGAATTAGCAGTTGAAGATAGGAATGTTAATAAAATAGATAGACAAAAAATTTGGTTTGATGTACAAAATGCATTACCTGAATTAGATAATATTGAAATGAAATTTCCTCAATATTGAAATGAAGTTTGAGTTGGTTTTGGTAATCAACAAACTTCAGCTGATATATTTGAAACAGATTATGATCCTCTTATTGTTCAACTTAGTGCTAGATGAGCTAATGATCCTGATTGACATATATCACATTTTATCCGATATTATTATAAAGCTAGTAATCCAGATAGAATATTAGAAGTTAAAACATCTCCTTATAATGTTCCTAATACAGTTTTTTCTATACCAAGAATGCCATGAGAATTTATATTTGGTGTGAGGATGGTAGATAATGATGGTTGAGAAATTGATAGTGAAGAAATTATATGAAAATGACCTTCTTTATTTTTCCCTCCTTCAACTGAAAATCCTGATATTCCAATTGTATCAGCAAGTATTGATAGTAGAAATATATCTGTAGGTGATGAAGTTACATTCAATGTAGATGCTAGAATATTGTGAAGTGCTGATGATTTTCAAGCAAATAGAACAATTAGATATGATTTTAATTGAGATTGAAATTATGATTTAACAACCAAAAGTGATAGAGTAACTCATGTTTATGAAGAAGCAGGAGAATTTAGACCAAGAGTTAAGGTAAGTTATAGATGATATGCTTGAGTTGATAGAGTTGATAAAATAGAAGTTAGGCAAGGTCTTAGAGTTTGATTTGTTTCTGATAATATATGAAAGAAAGCTATATTTAGAGATATTAGTATATGAAGCATAGAAAATACTGAATTTTGTTTGGATGTAAGTCAATGTAGAAGAGGTAACAGTGATCTAGTATTCCAAAATGAAGAATTAATATTTCATGAGTATGAAGATTATTCTAGAAAGCCAGTATCTCTTCGTGCAAATGATGAATTTGGTAATCATGATGAAGCAAGAGATGCAATCTCTCTTACTTGATTTGATGAGGATATATGACTTATGTCAATCCCAAATAATATTTATACATGATGATCTTATGAGATAGATGTAGGTAGTAGATTGAATAATAATGTTGATTTTTATGCTAAATATAATTGAACATGAGATTGTTATATAGATTTTGATATAACATATGATAGTACTTGAGATTGACAAGCTGACAATGATAGAGATCTAGATTGTAATGAATTATGATCTAATGAGTATACTCCTCAAGCTAATTCAACTATAGCAAGATTATACTATGAAGATAGTTCTTGAGAACTTAATGAAAAAGATATATTAATAAACTTCTTAGATTTTGATATTGATCTTCCAGAAGAAGTAATGGAAATATATCAAGATCTTACAGATATAATAAACTCATTAGATAGTGATTCAGAACAGCAAAATTATCTTAGAACATTATTGATGAGTTTGAGAAATAGTATTTGAGCATGATCATCAGTTGATAGCTTAGTTATCCAGGTTTATGATTGGGTTGATGAAAACTTATGATTATTAGAATTAGAAAAAGAAGAGAGACTGTTGGATATATTAGACTATCTAACTGATACTTGAATTGAGGCTGCTAGATGAGCTAATGAATATGAATTAGCAAAATCAAATATAATAATGTTTATGCCTGATGATACAGAGCCTGAGCTTGAATCTTTATTCTCTCAAATTGAATGAGCAGAATGAAATCAAGAGATGATAAGATCTTCTCTTCAAGAGATATTAAACTTAGCTAACTCAGAGTATGAATCTGGAAATATAGACTGAATGGATTTTAATATAATACAATCTGATATATGTGAGATAATGGACTATTATGGTATCTTATCAGAATTATGTTGAACTCTAGATGAACCAGATGAAGATTTCTCTGAGTCAGAATGATGAATAGTAGATACTATACTTAGAGTTCTTATATATTTATTGATTACTATTGTAGCTTTGTTTGTAATATTAGTAGTAGTGTTTGCATTCAAAGCTAGGTCACAGTGAAGTGAGTATTCTGATGAAGAAGAGGATGATGAAGATGAAGAAAATTCAAAGTAAAAATTTGTTATAAAATTTGACAAAATATTACCAATTAAGTATACTTTATATACAAGTAAATACTTGGACTACTTTTAAGGAGTTCCTCCTTCTCCCCTAGACTTGTTCTAGGTAGGTTGCTTTGATTAATCTTAAACAAAAACAAAACAAAAACAAAAACAAAACAAAAACAAAAAACAATAATATCAAAGCACCAAATAAAGGTAGTCCTACCGTCAGGGTGATTTGCTGGAGCTACACATATAAAATTTAATCTACAAATTTTATATGTGTAGCTCCGGCTCACCTTGGCCCTGAGAACCTTGTAAGGAGGCATTCTTAAGGTTCTTGATGAGCCGGAGCTGTATATCAGCCTCCGGTTTTCTTTTTAATTAAAATTAATATTATTTTCATTTGCATTTTATAAAAAAATTCTTATTCTTTAATTAAAGCTTTCGGTAACAATTTGATAAATTAGTATCAGTTGGTCTCGAAGGCTATATGCCTTTATATGTTTACACAAAATTATTATGAGCGAACAAACAAATACACTTTTTGTATGAAATTTACCTTGGTCATTAAGAGGTAAAGATTTAATTGAGATTTTCTCTCAATATTGAGAAGTTACTTTTGCTAGAGTTATCTTAGATAGAGAAACTAGGAAAAGTAAGGGTTATGGTTTTGTAGAATTTGCAAATACTGACGATGCTGAAAAAGCTAAAGAAGAAATGCATGAAGCTGAAGTAAATGGAAGAAGTATTAAAATTGATTATGCTAGACCTAGACAAGAAAATAACGAAGGATAGTTTATACTTTTCAATAATTAAAAACTTGGCATTTGCCAAGTTTTTTTATTTTTAATTATTTTTATTCTTTATGATAAGCCCAAGACCAGACTTGAACTGGCGACCCCTTCCTTACCATGGAAGTGCTCTACCTACTGAGCTACTCGGGCATTATTATTTAAACTATACCAAAATTCTTCATCTACTTGTTTTTTCTATCTTTCATAATTTCATAAGTAGAGGTTCTATGTCTTCTTCTACAGCTTTTTCATTCATTCATATTTTAATAGATATTGTTTTAAGTCATACAGGTTTTCAATCATATTCTTCCAATATTTTGAGATATTGTTTGTGAATTTCTTGAATACCTCAATTTTCTAGATTCCCCCATGCAACAAAATCTTCCCACTTTTTTTCATTTATAACATTATCTACATTTTTTTCTTTGCTTATTAGATAATCTCTTAATTTAATACAAAAATTTTTTATATTTCTTGGAGTGTTATCTATTTTTTTTGATATTTCAAAAAGTGTTTCATTATTTACTCTTATTTCCAAGCTGTTTAAGTTATTTTTAATTATTTCTAGTTTTTCTTCATTTGTATAATTTCTAAAATGAAAATTATATATAAATCTATTTTTAAGAGGAGTAGTTATACTTTCTAGTTTGGTTGTAGCTCATATTAAAGTAAATGGATTTAAACTTACTCTTACATTTCATCATTCTGGCATTACCATATCTATACAAAAATCTTCCATAGCAGTATAAAGCACTTCTTCAATATTGGGTTTTATTCTATGAATTTCATCAATAAATAAAATATCATTTTTTTCTAATGAATTTAGTATAGAAATTATTTCAGCTGGTTTGCTGATTGCATATCAAGTTATAATTTTTATGTTTGATCAATATTTTTTTGAAACTATTTGTGCAAGAGTAGTTTTACCAAAACCACTTTGTCATGAAAATAATATATGTCATATAGGGCTTTCTCTTTTGATCGCACTATCTATAGCACTGTTTAGTATTTTTTTAATTTCATCTTGTCATATAAATTCATTAAAATCTTCTGGTCTTTTCTCTATATTATTAAGTTTTTTTTTATTTGAAATTTTTTTTACTTGCATTGAATGTATGAGTCTAATAAATAAATTACTACTCGATAATAAAAAAAAACTACTAAAAATCAATAAAATATAAATTTTATTTTTTTATACATCTTACAGAATATCAGTTTTCTTTATTTTCTATATTGCGAATTATAGAATTGCTATTTTTTTCTATAGAGCGGATCCATGTTCTCTTTTCTTGAGTGTAAGGATCTTTTGATCTTGTGGATGTCCACCAGTATCAAGCTTCATCAAGTCTATTAAAGTCCCCAAGAAATACACGATATCATGCTAAACCATCAATAAATCAATCAAATAAAATTAATTCTTCATCATTATCAATCAACTCGCTACATCTCCATTCAGAATCTTCCTGAGATTCGATGTCACATCACATATCCTGCATTTGGTTTTTTTCTAAATCTTCTTTATCACATCAAAGTGAATATTCTAATTTTCTCCAATCTTTATCAGATGGTAATTGCCATCAATCACCCAAAGATTCACATGCTTTTAAGGCTGCTTCATATTCATAAAGCCTTCAATAATTTTGGCAATTTTCAGAATTGCTATCATAACACCATGTAGAATTTTTTGAAACTCATTCGGGAATATGTTTTATATTCTCTGTAGTTCGATAATTTCAGTCAGATAGTTTATCTACATTATATTCTTTTTTGTTAATTTGTACTGTGTCTTCACTATTATTTTTGTTTGAACTATTACAAGCTCATAATACTATATATAAACTCAATATTCCAAGCAACAGAAATTTTTTCATAATATTTTATTAAGTTAATAAACTAATTTAATCTATAATTGTTTTATAAGCTCCTAATTATATTACTTATCTCTTAGTATTAATTTCATATTTTTATAAATAATTTTATATAAAAATCAATCTTACCACATTATTATATCTATTTTAATCATATTTTGTTGCATTTTTAATTATACATAAGGAAATTATGCTTGAAAAATTAAAGTAAAAGTATATAAATATAAAGGCCGTAGAATTCATAGATAATTTAATTCTAACTAATGTTAGTTATGGATCCAAAGCTTTTAGATTTACTTAAGGTGGTTATTGAAAATTATATTTCTAGATGAGATCCAGTTGGTTCAAAGTTTTTGAATTCTTTAGAAAGTATGAATTATGCTCCTTCCACATTGAGGAAGTATTTAAATTCTTTAGAATCAGAATGATTTTTGTATCAGCCTTATCATAGTGCCTGAAGAATGCCAACTATAAAAGGTTTTTCTAGTTATATAGACGACCTTTTAGATAATTCACCTAAAGAAGACTTATCAATAGATTTTGATTTTAACTCTAAGCTTGCTAGAAATTCTTTGAGATTTATTATTGAAAGTTTATGATCATCTGTAGATTGAGCTGTTGTATGATTCTTGAGAAATGATGAATATTATTTTTTATGAATAAATAATTTATTATCAAGTGATACTATTAAAGATTATGAAACAGTAAGACAAATAGTTAAATTTATTGAAGATAAAAAAATTGTTCAGCACCTCAATGAAAAAATGATAAAGCAAAATCAGGTGAAATATAACTTTATAAAGACACAAGGTAAGATATTGTCTTGTATGTATGTTAAGATAAATGTTTCTTGATATGATTGATTAATATCTATTCTTTGACCTGTAAGAGTTAATTACAAAAAAAATATGTCTGTATTAAATAAATTTTTAAAAATTTATAATAAATAATAATGTCTATAGAAGATTTTAAGTCTAATAATCCAGATCAATCAGAAAAAATAGATTTTTCGGATCCAAATACTTCAGAAAAATTAGATCGTTTAAAAGATGATGTTTTAAATTTAAAAGATGGTATAGAATCATCTGACACTATTAGTGATACAAAAACTGAGGTCTTAGGTTTGCTAAATAATTTATTAGATGCAATAGAATCTCAAGATCAGGTAGAACTTTTGAATTCAATTAATAGCTTATCAAGCAGAGAAGATATAGAACTTGGTGAAACAATAAATTCTTTTTCAAATGACTTAGATAATTTGCAAAACTCTATATTGTGAGAAAATACAGATATTTCAGAATTGTCTCAGGAAGAAATATCTCGCTTAGCTAATGAATGAAAAAAGAATGTTGCTGAATCTGTTGCGGATGAAGTTGATGATATTTCTGAAGAATTAAAATCTAAGTGACCAATATCTAGATTTTTTGCTTGAATATTAGATAGGGCTAATAGATGATAACATTTTAAAATTTAATATTTTTGCATGGCTGAATTTATTAAAAGTGCTTGATGAATAATTTACTATATTGATAAAAATGATAAAGAACCAAGATTTTTCTTAGTAAAAAGACATGCTTTATCTTGAAAGATAGAGCGAGTTTCTCCTAAATGAAAAATTGAAAAAAATGAGGATCCTAAAGATACTGTAATAAGGGAGGTATGAGAAGAGGTATGAATAAAGCCTCAAAACTTAAAATTAGAAGATAGAGTATGAGAAGTTATTTTAATGCTTCGCAGTCAAGAGAGATGAAGTTTGGATAAAAAAATTGCATATTATTTGGTTGAGTACATTTGAGATTTTTCTGATATTGATGTTGCCAAAGTAGAATGATATTTATGATATCATAAGTGGGCTACTATACAGGAGATTTCATGATTAATATATTATGAAAACCTTAGACATCTATTTTTCAAAGCATATAATATCATAAAAGAAAAATAATTTTAATCTAAATTTATTATTAATATGGAAATATATTTTGTTTGAAAAAATAGATTTTTACTAGAAATGTCTGAAAAAATTTATTTTGACTATGTGCAAGGTTTAACTTTTTTTGATTGATCTTGAAATAAAGTAAATATATCAGAATTTTGAATATCATATGAAAAATTAAATGACACAAATTATTTTATCAAGATAAAGGATAAAAAATTGATATATTCAATCTCTTCATATAATGATTTGCTAATGGATAAGACTGAACTTGTAAATCTAGACCTTCTTTTAATTGATGTTTATAGTCAAAATATTTATTATGATATTCTTTGAAAGAAAAGATTTAAAAAAATAGTGCCAATGTGATTTGATTCCTGGTTTAATAATATGGAAGAATTAAATGAGTTCTCAAGACAGATTATGCTTAATAATATATCAACACCCAAGGTCATCAAGCCTTGACAATATATATGGATTTAATTATATATTATTATTTAAAAATAAATTAAATAATGTTAGGAAATATTGATAAAAAATTAAGAAATGCTCTAATTCAATTTTTTATATGAGTATTATTGTTGTCATTTGTTGCTATTTATCTACAATCAAACCCTGCAGAGAGACAGTCAATTTTATGATGACCTGCAATATTATTTCAAAATGTGAAAGTAATGTTTTATTCAATTTTTAGTGATAAGTGAGATTTTTTACAAGAGAAGTATTCTCTAGAAAGAGCATATAGCGAGTTGATACTTACCGCTGAATGAATGTCATGTATGACATGAGTATTACCAGAACTAAATAGTGAATATAATAAACTTCAAGGTATGTCTTTAAATGAATATTTAGAAAATAGAGATTATTTCCGTATTAACTTATCTAATTACTCAGACAAAATAAATGAAGGATGTTAATCAAATTTTTAATAAAGTATATGATTTTTTAGATTCAATTATCTTTGAAGATACTAATGTATATCTTTGAGTTTCTTGATGACCTGATAGTATGTTTTTATTTTATATTATTGATAAATTTTTTGAAAAAAGATCTTTAGATAAAAAGAATATATATATATTGCATTATAACCATAATTTTAGGAAAGAATCAGCTTATGAAAAGGAAACTTTAGAGGAATATTTTTATAACTACAATTTTATAGTGTGAGAATATTTATGAAATAATTATGATGAATCAAGTCTAAGAAAAGCTAGATATGATTTTTTTAAATCAAAAATAGAAAAAAATTGAATACTATTTCTATGACATAATCTAACTGATCGTATTGAGACAAGTATTTTGAATATGTTACGTGGTTGTGATATTAATTGATTTTTGAATATGAAAAAACTTTCAGAAAATAATAATATTATTATAGCTAGACCCTTATTATCTATAGAAAAGTCTAAAATTACAGAACTTTGTGATATTCTTTCTATTAAATATTTTCTTGATAAAACTAATGATGATTCATCAGTTTCTAATAGAAATTTTATTAGAAATAATATTATAAAAGAGCTTTCTAGCTTATCTAATAAAAGTTCTACTTGATATGATATGTTTTTTTCTAGTTTTGATAATATTTATTCTAAAATAGAAGAATCTTACTTGGATAAATCAAATTTATTTAAAATTATTAGATCTGTTTCATTGCCAGATTTTGTAGAATATGATTTTTTATATGAAATTGATATTGATTTAAGTTCAAGTGAATCAATAGTTGCTTTATTAAAAGAATACTGAGCTTATAAAAATGTTACAAAGAGGCAAATTTTAGAATTATATAATTTTTTTTCTAATTCCTATTCATGATATAAGTATTTATCATGATTTTATTTATTTAAAGCTCATTCTAAATTCTACATAGCTAGGTGAAAAGATAGATTTTGGGATTTAAATAGTTTTGAATTTACTAGTATAAATAAAACTTGAGAATATGATTTTTTTGGTTATTATGTATTTGTAGATAAAGAATTTATTGGATGAAAATTAAGGTTTCCACAATCATGAGATTATTATAATTCTAAAACTTTGAATACTTATTTTAAAAAGAATAATATCCCATTTTTTGTGAGAAACTTTGTTCCTGTTATAGAATATAATTGAGAGATAAAAAAAATTTTTAATAATTTATATTAGTAGAAATGCTTTATTTTATTATTTGGCTTATAATTATAATAGTTCTGTTTTTGTTATATAAACTAACAAGTTCTCATATTAATAAAATCACTGAGCACTTATATTCAATTTTAGATGATATAATATATGATTATAATATAAAAATTATAAGAAATAAAGATAAATTTTATGATTGGGAAAAGGCTCTAGATGTTTTGTATTTATCTCAAAGTAAAATAATTAATACTTGATATTTAAATTTAGATAGTTTGTATAAGCTTTCTTATATGATTCGTGGTGATATAGAATATGTTGAGGGTTTGCTTTGAAAACAAGATTTATTTGATTTTGACAGTTTGTATTCATTAGATGAATATCTTTATTCTTCAAAGTTTTTAATAAAAATAAACAAATTTGCTAAGTATTTACTTTGAATTCTTACTTTATGAGTATCAATAATTTTTATTAGATAAAAAATTTGACAATTTAATTATTAAGATTATAATTATCTCATATTTATTTATTGAAATAAAAATAAAATGTCAGAAAATATAATTAACATTGATGATATATTAAAGCAGATATCATCAAATGACAATATATCAGATATACATATGTCAGCAGGATCTCTAATATCCTTTAGGATAAGTTGAGAAATTAAAAAAATTGATAAATTTCCGGAAATTACAGAAGAAATAATGGAACATGTAGTAAGGCAATTGATGAGATGAAATTCTTCAATGTATGAAGACTTTGTTTCAAATAAAGAGGCAGATTTCTCTTATATTGCAGCAGATTGAACTCCATTCAGAGTTAATGCCTTTTTTAAGTTGTGAAAAATGTGAATTGTAATGAGAAAAATTAATTCTGATGCTGTTCCATTAGAAAAGCTTGTTTTTCCTGATGTTGCAGAAAATATAAAAGAAAATATTCTTATAAAAAAACAATGATTGTTTTTAGTAACTTGACCAACAGGTAGTGGTAAAAGTACATCTTTAATATCAATGCTTGAGCATATAAATGAAAATAGATCTGATCATATAATTACTATTGAAGATCCTATAGAGTTTGTATTTAAAGAAAAAAAAGCTATTGTTTCTCAAAGAGAAATATGACATGATACATGGCAATTTATGAGTGCCTTAAGAGCAGCTATGAGAGAAGATCCTGATGTTGTATTGGTGTGAGAAATTAGAGATAAAGAAACTGCTGAAGCTGTTTTAAATTTAGCAGAAACTTGACATTTGGTTTTTAGTACTTTACATACATCTTCTGCATCAGGTACTATAAATAGGTTTATTTCATTTTTCCCTCCTGAAATACAAGATAGTATTGCTGATAGGCTTTCTGAAATTCTTATCTGAGTGCAATCTCAAAGACTTCAAAAATCAGCTGATTGAAAATGAAGGGTAGGTTTATATGAAATAATGATAAACACTTCTGCTGTTAGAAATAATATTAAAAAGAGACAACTTGCTCAAGTTGATAATATTATAGAAACTTGAATGAAACAATGAATGTATACTTTAGAAAAGTATGCTCAAAGAGCTATTGAGGAATGAAAAATTACTGAAGAAAGTGTTTCTTGGTTATTTAAATGAAAAAACTAAAAATGACTGAAAAATATTTTGCATCTGAGCAATCAAAATATATATGACCAAGCAAAATGAAAAAAATGCTTAAATCCATGAAAAGATCATATGATAAAGTTGATTCAATCTCTGCTATGTCAAATGAGTTGAAAGAAAAGGAAGAGATTGAAGCAGATAGTGAATTAGAAAAAAGTCTTAAGAATTTAGAAAATAAATAATTAAATAAGCATGACTGATGTTAATATGATTAAATCAAATTTATCCGAATGAGTATATGAATTGGCTATTAAATTTGATATACCTGAAGATTTTATAAAAGATATGCCAGACTTGATTGAAATGATACTTTTATCTAAATCAATTGATTCTGATGATGACAAACAAAACTGGTTTAATCTTTTGCCTTTGATGAATTCAGAGCAGATTCAAAAGCTAAATGATATTCTTGTTAAAGAAAAGAAAAGGCTTAAAGAGATTGAAGAAAAATATGAAGAGAAAAAAACTGAGATAAAAAAGAAATATTTGCAAAAATGGCAACAAATGTGATATGTTAAAAAAGTATCTGAAATAAAAGAAAAAGAATGAGCTGAAAAGTCTAAAGAAGATCAAGAAGCAGAAGAATTGCTGGATAAAATTTAATTAAATTATTTTTAAAAAATGTTTGTTTACTTTTTAAAATTATTTGTTTTTCTTTTGTTTTTTTGGGGCTTTGTATCTGCTGATCTATTAGATGATGCTTTCTCTACTTCTAGTGATCATGTAGCTGATCCTTCTGTTGCCGAAGATCAGGACTGATTTGCTTCATTCCTTTCTTGAATTGCCGAATTTATGCTTACAGTTGCTGCTGTGTTATGAGTTACTATGGTTCTATTTGGTTGAATAATGTTTATATTATCGTTTGGTGATGAAAGTAAAATGGCTAAAGCAAAAAAAATGTTGATTTATATAGCTCTTTGATTAGTTCTTGCTTTATCAAGCTATGCAATAATTCAAATTATACAATCAGTTAGTGTTTGAACTTTATCTTAAATTTATATACTAGTTATGAAAATATTTATTGCTTTGTTTTTAAGTTTTTCGATGTTTTTGTTGACTGCATTTGCAGTGGATGTTTCTGTTCCTTGATGAGTAGGTGATGATGTGTGATGAGATGAGCATACAGTCTCAGGAGCTGATGATGGTTTTTGGATTTGAATAGTAGATGTTGTTAACTTTTATTTATGGTTTTTTATTGGTTTAGTAGCTATGGTTGCTCTTATATATGGTTGATACCTGCTTATTTCTTCTAGATGAAGTGAAGAAGAGTTGAAAAAAGCTAATAAACTTATAACTTATTGATTGATATGAATTTTTGTTGCATTGTTTTCATACTTGATAATAAGATTGATAGTTAATATTTTATAAAAAAAAGATGCTATTTAGCATCTTTTTTTTATTATGTATTATTTAATTTTTATATTTCAGACTCTTTAATTGTTTTTATAGCCTCTTCTATTCATGACCATCATGTTACTTTAGTTTCTTTTCAATCAATTTCTTTATAATTACTTAAGAAAAATTCTATTTGAGATTTTAGTATTTGTGGTAACTCTTCAATAGAGTTGTATTGAGAATAGTATGGTTCTTTTTCGGGTATTACTATAACCTTATCATCCATCTCTCATCAATCTACCATATGTAGTATTCAAATTACTTTACCTGAACATATTGTTCAAGCTTGTATACTATACTCTGAAAGGATAATCGCATCTAATGGATCTTTATCTTCTTTGTTATATGTATTTGGTATTAATCAGTAATTGTAAGGTATAGGCATAGGAGTAGTAAAAAATCTATCAACTTCAACTACATTTTTTTCTTTATTGAATTCATATTTAACCATACTTCATTTATTTATTTCTATTATACAATTTAGTATTTTTCAGTCTTCTTTCCATGTAGATATATCTTTATACAAGTTCATTATTTTTTTTAAAATATAAAATGTATAGGCATTATAATTAATATATACTGTTTATTCAATAGAAATTTATTTTAAATTTCTCTTGATTTTTATTTTTTTATCACTACTATACTTATTATAGTACTTATAAATAATTGCTACTAAAGACAGCAGGTGTTTGTTAAAATATAAATCCTGCCTAGGTGGCTATGTAGAGTTTTCTTTACTAGCTACCTTATATAAGGTACTTTTTTATATTTAAAATTTAATTTTAATAATGGCTTTAACTAGAAGGCAAAAAGAAGAGCTTGTGGCTAATTATAAGGAAGATATTAAGTCTTCAAAAAATGTTGTCCTTCTTAAGCAGTACTCTATTTCTGTGAATGATATTAATATTCTTAGAAGTAGTGTGTATGAAGCATGATGAAAAATGTCTGTTATAAAGAAAAGAATTTTTCACTCAACTGCTTCTTCAGAGTGATTGTCATGAGTAGATCTTGCAGACATGCCTTGATCTGTAATTGCTCTGTATGCTTTTGAGGATGATTATGCTCCACTTAAAGCTGTTTCTAAAATTTTGAAACAGTGGAAGAAAGAAAAAAAGGAGTTTGAATTAGATTATCTTGGTTGATGGTTTGAATCTGAATGGAAAGATTCTTCTTATGTAGAAGAAATAGCTAACCTTCCAAGTAGAGATGAATTGTTGTCTAAATTTGCATTCTTGGCAAATTATCCTGTACGCTCATTTGCAGTTGTTGTTGATCAGATTGCAAAGAGTAAATGAGAGTAAAGTGTTTGTTTAATTAATCTTGAATTTATTTTATTACTAAATATAATTAAAATGGCAATATCAGAAAATGGTCAAAAAATTGTAGATTTATTGAAAGAATTATCTGTTACAGAATTGAATGAATTGGTTAAAACTTTAGAAGAAGAGTTTTGAGTTTCAGCAGCTGCTGTTGCTGTAGGTGCTGCACCAGCTTGATGAGAAGCTGAAGAAGGTTGAAGTGATACTGTAAGTGTTGAGTTAACTGAAATTGGTCAACAAAAAATATCAGTTATTAAAGCTATTAAAGAAGCTTTAGGTTTATGACTTAAGGAAGCTAAAGAAATGGTTGAGAAAACTCCTGCTATTCTTAAGGAATGAATATCTGTTGATGAATGAGAAGAGCTTAAATGAAAATTAGAAGAAGCTTGAGCTACTGTTACTTTGAAATAGTTTTATAAGTTATAAATATTAAATATGTCATTGACTGTTGATAGTGTTATTTGATCAAAAATGTATATTTGAACATTAAAAATGCATTCAGATCCTAAGACAAGAAAATATTGGGCAGATGTGGTTAACGATATGGTTTTGTTTAACCCAGAATTTATACTTTCTCAACTTGAGAATGCTAAATCAAAGATAGCAAAAGTTAAAGCTGAAGGTTGAGAGATTTTAATAGTTGCTGATAAAATATTGTTTAGGGATGAGATAGCTGATATATGTGAATCTGAATGAATTCATTATATGAATTATAAAGTTCCTGCATGAGTTTTTACCAACTTTACGACTCTTAAGTCTAGGATTGACTCAATGTTAGAGTTAGAGAGATATGTTGAGTCTGATGACTTTATGACTTTAACAAAGAAAGAAAGGCAGGATAAAATGAAGCAACTAAAGAAGCTTAAGTCAGTTTATAATTGAGTTAGAAATTTAAAAAATAAACCTGACTTAGCAATTATACTTGATTGAGTTGGTCTATCTAATTTTGTAGATGAAATAGATAGTTTGTGACTTGACAATATTGTTGTTGCATCTTCAAACTTTAATAGGTACTGGAAAGAAGAAAATCTTCTTCTATCTAATCTTTCCTCTTATGAAAGTATTAAGTTTGCTATGGAATATATTCTTAAAAAATAAATAATGTCAAAAACTAAAAACACTGAGTTAGAAAGTTTGATAGAAAATGATTATGTCCCATCTTCTATAGAAAGAAAAAAGTCTTTGCTTATGTATTTTTTGGTTTGAATTATAATATGAATTTCAAACTCAAAACTTAGTGATTATGAAATGTATCATATGAAGCAGGCTTTGTGATGGTGGACTATTTTTATCATTCTTTTAGTTGCCAGTGTTTTTATGCTTTTTATACCTTTTGTTAGGTTTGTTCCTATATTTATTTTTGTTCTTATGTTGTGAGTCTTTACTTACTTCTTTAAGCAAGCATGGGATTGATTTTACACTGTTAATTCAGATAAAATTGTTTTACCATTCTTTTATTGAATTTGAGGTTGGATTGTAGATGTTTTTGATGTTGCTGATGACTCTCATCAGGAAGAAAAGAAATAGTTTTTCTTATTTATTTGATTAAATTGTTATTGAATTATGGCAGATATTAAATTATTGAAGCAGTTGAGAGATTCAACAAAGGCTCCATTTAAAGATTGTAAAGAGGCTCTTGAGGATTCATGAGGTGATTTTGATAAAGCAGTTGATATTTTGAAAGAAAAGTGAGCTATGAAAGCTGCAAAAAAAGCATGAAGAGAAACAAATGAATGAATTGTTAAAGTTTCTAATCTTAATTGAAAGAATGTTTGAGTAAAGCTTTGATGTGAAACTGACTTTGTAGCAAAGAGTGATGAGTTTCATAAGCTAGCATCTGATTTGATAGAATTAGTAGCTGAAAATGTCGATTCAGCTTGAAATATTTCTGAACTTTCTGAAGATTTAGTTTCTTCTAAGGTTAATCCTATTTTAGAGGAATATATTTGAAAAATATGAGAAAATATTAAGCTTTTAGATGTATTTGTTGACTCTGATAATTGTTATGTTTATACTCATCCATGAGATAAGGTTGTGGCAGTTGTTTATTATGAATGATGAGATTTTGATGATGCTGCTAAAGAGCTTGCTTTACAAATAGCTGCTATGAATCCAACTTATTGAAAAGTTGATGATGTTCCAAGTGAAATCGTTGAAGATCTAAAAGCTTCTTTTTATAATGAGCTTAAAGATTCTTGAAAACCTGAAGAAGTTTTAGGTAATATTGTTAATTGAAAACTTAATAAGTATTTTTCAGAAATTGTTTTATTGGAGCAACTTTATATTAGAGATGATTCAAAAAAAATTAAAGATATATTGCCAGAAGGTTTTGAGTTTAAGTGATTTAGAAGGTATGCTATATAATTTTAATTATTAATTGTATGAATATGAGGAAATATGAATTAGTGGTTATTATAGACCCAAGAATGCAAAAAGCTGAAATAGATGAAACTGTTTCTTCTATTTATTCTTTGCTGTGAGATGCCTTGTTGGATAAGGATGAGATATGAATGTTGGATCTAGCTTATGAAATATCAGGAAATGATAGAGCTTATTTTTTGTCTGTTTATTTTGAAGCAGATAATGAATTGTTAAATAAAATTGACTCAAAGCTTAAATTGATGAATAAGGTTCTTAGGTATTTTGTTTATAATATGTGAGCTTGAGAAAAATTCTTGAAATATCATGAAATTAATAAGTTTTTCGAGGATTCAGAAGAAGAAAGAAAAAGACAGGAAAATGAAAGTGCATTTGTTGATATGGATGTAATGTCAAAATAGAATCTTTTAAATCTATTATGAATTTAAATAATGTCTTGATGAATGAGAAGTGTTAATGAGGTTGTTATGATATGATGGGTTGCAAATGATCCAGTTTTTAAAGAATCTCAGTCTTGACAAAGTTTAGCAGTTTTTAATCTTTGAACCAGAAGGATCTGGACTACAAAAGATTGAGAGTCAAAAGAAGAAGTTCAGTATCATAAAATGGCTTCTTGGTGAAAAATGGCTGATAGGGTTTGAAAGATATTATCTAAATGAAAAAAAGTTTATATTAGATGATATTTGCATAATAGAAAAGTAGAAATTGAATGAGAATCTAAGCCAAGGATTATTACTGAGGTTGTTATTAATGATTTGTTGTTACTTGAGCCCAAAAAAGATATCTCTAATATAGATGATGAATCTAATTAATTAGTTTTAATTTATAGTTTAAATAATATAGTTATGGCAAAAAAAAGTTATTTTAATAAAGAAAATGAGTATTTGATAAATTGGAAATCTGTAAACTTACTTAATAAGTATGTAACAAGATTTTGAGATATTAAGCCAAGAAAATTTACTTGAAATTCAGTGTCTCAACAAAAGAAATTGAGAAAAGCTCTTATTAGAGCAAGAGAATTGTGAGTTATTAAGTATATTAAATAGTGTGTTTTAAAATCTAAAATTAATATAAATGCCATCTAAATTAAAAAGAGTTAGAAAGTATAATTGGACAAAAAGACAAAAATTGCATGGTTTTTTTTCTAGAATGTCAACAAAATCATGAAGAAATATTCTTAAGAGAAGAAGGGCAAAATGAAGACATAAATTAGTTGTGTCAAAAAGATAGTAAAAATTTTGCTTCTTAAACGATTAATCCCATGAAAATTAAGTCTACTATTTGAAACTAAATTTTTAACCCTAATAGGGTTTTTTTCCTGTTATTATTTATTAATTAATTATTAATTATGTCAAATAAAATTCCAGTTAAGCATTATTGAGAAAGAAACTGAAGGTATTTCCTTTCTAAAGCCAAAAACTTTACATGATTTCCTGATCTTTTGTGAACACAAAAAAAATGATTTAATGAGTTTTTGGATTTTTATTTAAATAGACTTTTTGAAGAGGTTTGTCCAATTAACGATATTGCATGAGAAAAATTGCAGTTGTATATTACTGATCTAAAAGTATGAACACCATATGAAGATGTTGATGTTTGTAAGAAAAGAGAGATGACTTATGGTGGTATAATATCTTGAAAAATAAAACTTATAAATAGTCAGTCTTGATCTGTAGTTTTTAATAAAAGAGTAAATATTTGAACATTGCCTCTAATGACTGAACGGGGTTCTTATATTATTAACTGAGTAGAAAGAGTTATAATTTCACAAATAGTTAGATCTTATGGTATATTTTACTCTTTTACTCAGAAAGACTATTCATATTCTTTCAAAATAATTCCAGAAAATTGATCTTGGGTACAAGTTTTTACAGAAAAAACTTGAAATGTTGTAGTTAGAATAAATAAATCTAGAAAATTTCCAGTTACAGCACTACTTAGAGTTTTTTGATATGAAACTGATGAAAGTATTAAAGAACTGTTTAAATGAGTTTTAGATGAGGAAGATTTTGATTATATTAATTATACTTTAGAAAAAGATTCAACTAAAGATGCTCTTGATGCAGCTGTTTTCATTTATAATAAAATAAGACCTTGAGAAATTATTGACCCAGAAAATGCTTTAGATTACATTAAGTCCTTATTTTTATCTGAAGATAGAATTAGTTTATGAAGAATTGCTAGAAGAAAAATTAATGCTAAATTATGAATAAACAAATGATTTGATGATCCATCTTTTAATTTAGTTGATGCTAATGATTTTGTAGAAGCATTAAAATATCTTGTTAATCTTTCAAATAAAAAGAGATGATATTATGTTGATGATATAGATCATCTTTCAAACAGAAGAATTAGAACTATGTGAGAAGTTTTACATTCTCATTTACAACCAGTGGTTAGAAAATTTGTAAAATCTGTTAAGTGAAAATTAAGTATTTTAAATCTTGAAGATCAAATAAAGTTAACTGACCTTGTTAATTTTAAAATGTTAGATAATTCTATAAAAAGTTTTTTTGCTACAAGTCAATTGTCTCAATTTTTAGACCAAATTAATCCTTTGGCAGATATTGAACATAAAAGAAGAATTACTGCTTTGTGACCTGGTTGACTTAAAAGAGAAACTACTACATTCGAGGTTCGTGATATTCACCAATCTCATTACTGAAGAATTTGTCCAATTGAAACTCCAGAGTGACAAAATATTTGACTTGTTATATATCAAGCTCTTTATTCTAGGGTTAATGAAGACTGATTTTTGGAGACTCCTGCAGTTAAAGTATCAAATAAAGTAAAAACTGTTAAATCTGAGCTTATTAATAAAATAGCTGATGACGATATATTAGATAATAAATGAAATGTTCTTGTAAATGATTGAGAGTATATTACTGAAGCTAGTGCTAAAAAAATTGAAAAAGAAATGTGAAAGGATGCTGTAATTTGAGTAAGACCTTATTTAACAGATGAAATAGAATATGTTTCACCTGAATATGATGAAAAATATATTATAGCTGATGTTACTGTTCCTTTGGATGAGCATAATAATATAAAAAATAAAAGAGTTGCTGCTAGACATTTTATTAATATGGAAATTTTTCATGTTAATGACATAACTCATATAGATGTAAATCCTTCTCAGGTATTAAGTGCTAATACTTCTTTAATACCTTTTGTTGAATATGATGATGCCGTAAGAGCTGCAATGGGTACTAACATGCAAAGACAAACTTTACCTTTGATTAAACCTGAAGCTCCATTAGTTTGAACAGGTTTGGAATCAGATATAGCAGATATGACTTATGCTGTAATCAAAGCAGAATGAGAATGAGAGGTTATATATGTAGATGGTAAAAGAGTTAAAGTTAGTTATGAAGACTTATGAATTAGAGAATATGCTCTTACAAATTTTAAAAAATCAAATCAAAAAAGTGTTTTACATCAATATGCAAGAGTATCCCTTTGACAAAAAGTTTCAAAATGAGATATACTTGCAGAAGGACCATCTATAGTTAATTGAGAAATTTCTTTATGAAAAAATTTAAGAGTTGCATTTATGTCTTGGGAATGATACAATTATGAGGATGCTATAGTTATATCTCAAAGACTTGTTAAAGATGATGAACTAACTTCAATTCATATTGAAGAGTATGAAGTAGAAGTTGCTGAAACTAAATTGTGACCTGAAGAAACAACTAATGACATTCCTGGTGTATCAATGTCTAAATTGACAAATTTAGATGAGGATTGAATTGTCAGAATTTGATCTACAGTTAAAGGTGGTGACATTTTAGTTTGAAAGATTACTCCAAAATGAGAGTGAGATTTATCTCCTGAAGAAAAATTAATTCAAGCTATCTTTTGAGATAAATCAAAGTCTTATAAAGATACATCATTGTATATGCCTTCTTGAAGCGAGTGAAAGGTAGTAAATGTTGTAGTCTTGGATGCTCAAAAATGAGATAATATATCAGCATGAGTTAAAAAGAAGATTAAGTTGTATGTTGCTTCTACTAGGAAGATTGAAGTTTGAGATAAATTAGCTGGTAGGCACTGAAATAAATGAATTATTGCTACAGTTGTTCCTGAAGAAGATATGCCTTTTACAAATGATTGACAGGCTGTGGATATTATACTTAATCCATTATGAGTAGTATCTCGTATGAATATTTGACAAACTTTAGAAACACAGTTAGGTCTTATTGCTAAGACTTTGTGAGTTAATTTTGCAGTTCCTTTGTTTTCAAAGTTTTGAAAAGATTGAATAAGAGATCTATCTGTAAAATTATGATTGCCTGAAGATTGAAAAATGGATTTATATGACTGAAGAACTTGAGAAAAATATCATAACCCTGTAACAGTTTGATATATGAATATATTAAAACTTGTTCATATGGTTGATGATAAAATACATGCAAGAAGTGTTTGACCTTATAGTCTAATTACACAACAACCTTTGTGATGAAAAGCAAGAGAATGATGACAAAGATTCTGAGAAATGGAAGTTTGGGCACTTGAAGCTTATTCTGCAGTTTATTCATTACAAGAAATGCTTACTATAAAATCAGATGATGTTATTTGAAGAAATAAAACTTATGAAAGTGTAATTAAATGACTTCCAATTAAGGTTACTTGATTGCCTGAGTCATTCAATTTATTAGTTTATGTACTTAAGTGACTTTCTCAAAATATTTACTGATTGACTAAGGATCAGATTGATCAAACTAACAAAGAAAGAATAAAGAAAATTGCTGATTTGTGATTAAAATGAATTACAACATCTCAAATGGAAGTGCAATATAATAAAGAATGAAATAAAAGAAAGAAAGATGAGAAAAAGGAAATTATGGATACAGTAATGAAAGAACTAGAAGACTTTTGAGAAATAGATGATTCATAATGTGCCTGAGATATGTATTGTGTTTATTTTAATTTTTAGTCTTTAAATTAACTCTTATGATAAATAGAAATTTTGAATGACTTATGGTAAAGCTAGCTTCTCCTGAAGATATTAAAAGTTGGTCTCATTGATCAGTTACTTCACCTGATACTATAAATTATAGAACTGGTAAGCCAAAGCAGTGAGGTCTTTTCTGTGAATCTATATTCTGACCTATTAGAAATTTTGAATGTAGTTGTTGAAAATATAAATGAATAAGATACAAATGAATTGTTTGTGAAAGATGTTGAGTTGAAGTTACTAGCTCTAGAGTAAGAAGAGAGAGAATGTGACATATTGATTTAGCAAGTCCAGTTGTTCATATTTGGTATGCTAAAGCAACTCCTTCTAGAGTTTGATTATTGCTTAACCTTTCTGTAAAAGAAATTGAAAAAATATTATATTTTGTAAAATATATTGTTACAGATTATGATAAAAATCAAAAGAAAAATGCAATTTCAAACTTAGATAAAAATTTTTCTGCTAAGATGAATGATTTGGAATCATATCTTGAAGATGAATTAAAACAACTTGAGTCTTCAAAAGAAAGTCTTGATTCAAAGCAATATGCTCAAAAGAAAGAAGAGATTGAAAAAACATATTCTACAAATAAATCTGAGTTAGAGAAAGAGTACAATAGAGTTAAATCAATTTTATCAAACTTAAAAGTATGATCTACAATACTTGAAAGCGATTATAGAAATATTTTTTATAAGTATGATTGAATATTTAAATTTGAGTCTTGAGCAAATGCTCTTTTGCACTTGTTAGAAAAAATTGATTTGAAAAACGATATTCAAGATATTCTACAAAATTTTAGAAAATTAAAATGAATTGATAGGGATAAAGCTTTTAAAAGGCTAAGACTATTGATAAATTTACATATATCTTGAGTTAGACCTGAGTGGATTGTGCTTAAGTACTTACCAGTAATGCCACCTGATCTAAGGCCTGTAGTTCAGCTTGAATGAGGTAAGTTTGCTTCTTCAGATATAAACCTTTTTTATAGAAGAGTTTTGATGAGGAATCTTAGGCTAGAAAAAATGATTAAAGCTTGAATGCCTGATGTAATAAAGAAAAATGAAATTAGGCTTTTGCAAGAATCTGTTAATAATTTAATAGTTTGAGAAAAAGATGCTGCATGAAAATCAGCATGAATGAAAGTATTTAAGTCTCTTACTGATATGTTGTCAGGTAAAGAATGAATATTTAGAAAAAATCTTCTTTGAAAAAGAGTTGATTATTCATGAAGGTCTATTATTACTGTATGACCAAACTTAAAATTAGATGAATGTGGTCTTCCTATCTATATAGCAGTTAGAATGTTTACACCTTTTATTATTTCAAAATTAATTGAAAATAATATAGTTCACACTCCAAAGCAAGCTGAAAAACTTATAAAAGAAGAAGACCCTATTGCATTAAAAACATTAAAAGAAGTGATTGATTGAAAATATGTTATGCTTAATCGTGCTCCTACACTTCATAGACTTTGAATACAGGCATTTAAAATTCGTTTGATGCCGTGAAAGACAATTAGAATACATCCATTAGTTTGTCCTGCATTTAATGCTGACTTTGACTGAGATCAAATGGCTGTTCACTTACCATTATCTCAAGAAGCTCAAAATGAAGCTAAGAACTTAGTTGCTTCTGATAAGAATATACTGACTCCAGCTTCATGAGATCCAATTATTACTCATACTCAAGATATGGTTCTATGATCATATTATCTAACTAATGATAAACTTTCAGAAAATTCAGTAGTATGAAAATTTAATTCAATAGATGAAGTTGTAAATTGATACTTAAATAGTAATTTATCTGTTAGAGATATAGTTAGCTTAAATTACAAATGAGAGGTAAAGGAGTTGATGGTATGAAGAGTTCTTTTTAATAGTATTCTCCCAGAAAAAATTAGGTTCATTGATAAGGTAGTATGAAAATGAGAACTAAAAAGAATACTTGATAAGGTGTATGATGAGTATTGAAGGGAAGAAGTTGTTAAAGTTGCTGATAATCTAAAGGATTGGTGATTTAAATTTGCAACTCTTTCAGCGGTTAGTATTAATGTTTTTGATTTGTATGTACCAGAAGAGAAGAAAGCATTGTTAGAAGACTGAGATGAAAAAGTTAGACTTATTCATGATTATTGGTATAAATGATTTTTATCTGATGAAGAAAAACATAGATTAATTGTTAATATTTGGTCTAATGTTAAGTCTGAAATTGAAAAATGAATTAAAGATTATTATTCAGATTGAAATGATGTTTATACATTAATTGATTCTGGTGCTAGATGAAATTGGTCACAATTGACTCAGTTATCAGGTATTAAGTGACTAGTTGTTTCTCCTTCATGAGATATTATTGAATTACCTATTAAATCTTCTTTGATAGAATGATTTAGTCCTATTGAATATTTTATTGCTGCTCACTGAGCAAGAAAATGAAAAGCTGATACAGCACTTAAAACTGCAGAATCTTGATATCTTACAAGAAGGTTAGTTGATGCTTCTCAAGAAATTGTAGTGAAAGAGCATGACTGCTGAACTGATACTTGATTAATAATATCCAAAGAAGAAGCAGCTATAAGATGAGAAAAGTTTGAAAATATGATTTATGGTAGGACAGTACTTGAAGATGTAAAAAAATCTGATTGAACTTTAATTCTATCAAAATGAGAAATAATTGAAAAAAATTCTTTAAAAGAAATACTTGCAGAAAATGTTGATTCTATAAAAGTTAGGGCTGCATTGACTTGTAAAACTGAATCTTGAGTATGTCAAAAATGTTACTGAATGGACTTGTCAAAGAGAGAGATTACTGAAGTATGAGCAGCAGTTTGAATTATATCTTCTCAATCAATCTGAGAACCTGGTACTCAATTAACAATGAGAACATTCCACTGATGATGAGTTGCTACTTCAGAATGAGATATGACACAAGGTATTAAAAGAATTGAAGAGTTATTTGAAATAAGAAAACCAAAAAATAGTGCTATAGTTTCACCTTTTGACTGAACTCTTAAAATTAATGAGACAGGAAAGCTTTTAGAAGCAGAAATAATATCTGATCCTGAAAATAAGAAATATATTATTAAAGATTGATATACTGTATGTGTTAAAAAGTGAGATTATTTAAAGAAATGAGGTGTATATGCTATAAATTGAAAAAGTCAATTGAAAGTTCAACAAGAATGAGAAGTTAAGGATATAGCATCAGATCATATAATACTTTCTGTTGTTAGTAAGTATAAGAAGTCTCTTGCTTGATGAACTGTATTTAAAGTTAAAGACTGATCTCCTGTTGTTAAATGACAAGTTATATCTACTTGAGCATTAGATATTAAAGAATATAAATCTATTGTATGAGATTTAGAAGCTCAAAAATATATTGTAAGAGAGATAAAGAAAGTGTTTACATCACAATGACAAGATGTGAATGACAAGTATATGGAAATTATAGTTAAACAATTATTCTCAAAGATTTTGATAGAAGATAGTTGAGATAGTACATTTATACCATGAAGTGTTGTAAACTATGAAGAGTTTATAAAGATCAATGAAGAACTTGAATGAAAATGACTTAAAAAGGCTAGTTGAGAAAGATTAGCATTAGGTCTAACACAGATTGCTAAAGAAGCAAAATCATGGATGAGTTCTGCATCTTTCCAAGAAACTATGAGAATAATGGTTGATAGTTCAACTAAATGAGCTATAGATGAATTATCTGACTTAAAATCTAATGTTATTATATGAAGACTTCTTCCAATATGAGAAACATATAGAAAGGAATATTTCTGAGATAATGAGTCTTAAAAATATTTGACTTTAAATTAAATATTATTATATTCTCCAATTAATTTTGGAGAATATATGGCACCGTGGCAGAGTGGTCTATTGCACGGGCCTGCAAAGCCTTGGTTCGCCGGTTCGAATCCGGCCGGTGCCTTAAGTAAATTAATTATGAATAAATTAGTGATTTAAAAATAAATGATAAACTTCCAATAGTTTATCATTTTTATTTAAAAAATAATATATTTTGACAAAAAATAATAAAACAATATAATTTCTATGTATTTTAATTAAAACAAAAACAAAATGAGGTTCAATTATGATATTGAAATTAATTCAAAAACTTATTATATTGAAGATAATACTCTAGACTTATCAGACTGTCAATTATGAGATTCTTGAATTACTGAGTTGAGTGAAAAAATAATTTATAAACAAGCATTAAAATATCTTTATTTAATTCAAAATAATATTACTGATAAGTCTATTAAAAACTTATCAAAATCTTTGAAAATTATTGATAGTATTGTTGAGCTTGATTTAAGTTATAATTTTATTCAATGAAATTCTTTTGATTATCTTGCAGATTATATTATTAATACTAGAAACTTATTCTACTTAAATATATCAAATAATAGTATAAAAGAAGAAAATATGCTTAAACTTTGTAATTGAATTAAACAAAATACTTCATTAAAAGAAATAAATCTGTTTAATAATGACCTAACTACAGAAAATATTAAAAATATTAGAGATTCACTTATTATTAATAAAAATGTAGAAAAAATTAGTATAAATTTTTATTCATTATGACTTTATGCAGCAAAAGAGTTTTTAAAGATTTTTGATTACAGAAACAACTTGGAAATAATTTATAAATAATATTTTCTAATGCAAATAGAACAAATTGAGGATAAAGCATTTAAAGAAGACTCTAACGATATAGTATTATATGAGAAAACTCTTAAAAGGACTTATCAGAAAGAAACAGACCCTATAAGAAAATTTACATTATCTCTTTCAACATTAGTTTTGTTGTTGAAAAAATATAAATTTGAAACTACTGAAGTTTCTAAAATTTTTCATGATATACTAGAAAACACCAATAAACTTCAAAAAGAACTCTATAATAGTTATAAGTATACAAGAAGTTTTGCTGATCAGATGATGTTTGATATATTTTATAATAATACAATATATAAACTTTTTTATATTGAAAGTTTGTATAGGGATATGAATTATATATCTAATGCAGACAAATTACAAGTACTAAGAAAGAATTTAGAATTAAAATATCAGTTTTTTACAAAAGACTATAAAAAGTTAATTTATTTATTACTTTTTAAAATAACTTCAAATTATGGTACAAGTTTTTGGCATCTTTGAGCTTTAGTTTTTATTATTACATTTATATTTTGAATACTATATTATATTTTTCTTCATTTATGATTAATATGATTTTTTCCAGATCAAAAAACATGATTAGACTTTTGGATGTATATTTCAGTTGTTACTATGACTAATGTATGATCAGATGTATGAATTGATATGGGTAATTCTTTTCTGAGATTATTATTGGCAATAGAACAATGATTTTGAGCTATTTTATTTTGAGTATTTGCTATGCTTTTAGTTAAAAAACTCTAATATATAGTATATAATAAAATCTTTTACTTAATATAATTGTATTTTTTATATTATCTAAAAATTAAACTAACTTTCTCTTGAAATTTAATTTTGAATGTTTATAAATGTGCTTACATTGTTTGAAAATAATAAATGCCAGAGTAGCTCAGTGGTAGAGCAGAGGCCTGAAAAGCCTTGTGTCGGCAGTTCGATCCT
>CAZACQ010000010.1:0-31149 GCA_964483725.1 uncultured Candidatus Peribacteria bacterium
TCAAGATCAAAAGAGTCTAAACTATCTTCAGATTTATTGTCAGTTTTATCTTGAGCATCATCAAGATCAAAAGAGTCTAAACTATCTTCAGATTTATTATTTCACTCATCTAAATCAAGATCATCAATATTTATATCAATATCAGGCACTTCTATATCAATATCTCATATATTAAGTTCATCTTTATTTTCTTCTTTTATTGCTTCATTTAGATCAGATATCTTATCATCTCTATTTTGTTGTTTATTGTTTGTGTTATTTTTGTTTTCTGGCATATTTATGTTTTTATATTTTAAATTTTATTTTACAGATACAATAAATTATAATTTTTTAAAAAATTTTGTCAAAAAAATCTCTAAAAGTAATTTATAATAATTTTTTCTTGATTTTTATTAAAATATCATTATAAAGGTAATTACTTTGCTTTGGGCGGGCATGATGTAATTGGTGTAGCATGGCAGAATTCAGCTCTGCCTGTACGGGTTCGAGTCCCGTTGCCCGCTAATTAATAAATAAAATCTAAATTATGTTTTGAAGAATTATTATTTGATTAATGTTTGTTTGAGCAGGATTAGCTATAATATATAATTCTCATAATTTGGTAAGAATATTTTGAAATGTGCCTTGGGCTGAAAATAATCTTTGAGGTACTAGACAATTGTATATCTTATCTTGACTTTTTTTGATGGTTTTTTGATTTCTTTTCTTATTTTGAGTTGTAGAAATCTGATGATCTGTTGTTTAAGTTTTTGGGCAGATGGCAGAGCGGTCAAATGCAGCGGACTGTAAATCCGCCGCCTCACGGCTACGTAGGTTCGAATCCTACTCTGCCCATACTATATTAATTTTTAATGGGGCCGTAGCTCAGTTGGCTAGAGCGCCTGCTTTGCACGCAGGAGGTCAGGGGTTCGACTCCCCTCGGCTCCAATTTCTAGTTTGCACCCATAGCTCAATTGGATAGAGCGACGGCCTTCTAAGCCGTAGGTTCCAGGTTCGATTCCTGGTGGGTGTAATCTTTGTTGTTTAATGTGTCCCCGTCGTCTAGTTGGTCTAGGACGCTGGCCTCTCACGCCAGAAATCGCGGGTTCGAATCCCGCCGGGGATGTTTTGAGTGTGAGAGGTATGATTTAGTTTTTAAGCTTTTTAATGTCAGCAAGTTCTGAAAAAAGGATTTATACAAATCAGTATATTAGGTCTGAAGATATGGTTCTTCTTGATGAAGATTGAGAAAAAATTGGTTTTTTCTCTAAAAATGATGCTTTAAAAAAAGCGGAAGAAGAGTCTAAGGATCTTATTCAGGTTTGATTTAATCCTAAAGATAGAGTTGCTATAGTTAAGCTGATGGAGCTTTGAAAGTATTTGTATAAAAAGAAGAAAGAAGAATCAGAAAAAAGAAAGTCTCAAAAATCTAAGTCTTTAAAAGAAATTAAATTTTCTTATAATATATGAGATAATGATCTGGATCTAAAGATAGAAAAAGCTAAGAAGTTTCTTTCTGAAGGTCACTCTGTTAAGCTTATGTGACAGCTTAGATGAAGAGAGAATATATATTGAGATAAGTTATTTGAAAGGATGAAAAATATTGAATCAGAATTGTCTGATATAAGTAGAGGTCAGTGAATTAAGAAAGAAAAAAGGTGATATAGTATGATTTTATTTGCTAAGATTAAATAATGCCTAAGATAAAAACTAATAAATCCATGGCTAAAAGGGTTAAAGTTACAAAGTCATGAAAGTTTATTCATAAGAAGGCTGGTGTTAGTCATTTACTTACTAATAAATGAGATTCTCCAGAAAAGGATTCTTCTTGAAGAGAGTTTTCTCATAGAGAATCTCATAAAGTAAAAAATTTAATTCCTTATAAATTAAGATAAAATGGTTAGAGTTACTAATTGATTTGTTAGGCATAGAAGACATAAAAAATTTCTTTCTCAGGCTAAATGATTTAGACTTTGAAGAAAGAATGTTTATAAGCAAGTTAGATTAGCTTTAATAAAACAATGACAAAATGCATATGTTTGAAGAAAGTTGAAAAAGAGACAGTTTAGACAGCTGTGGATAGAGAGATTGTCAGCTGCTTTGAGAGCTAGATGAGATAAGTATAGTGTTTTTATGTCAAATATGTCGAAGAAAGATGTTAAGTTAAATAGAAAGGTTTTGTCAAATATTGCTGTTGTTTTTCCTGAAGTTTTCGATAAGATTCATGAGGATATAAAAAATTAGTGATTAATCACTAATTTGCCGGGATGGCGGAATTGGTAGACGCGGTGGACTTAAAATCCGCTTCCACATTACTGGAGTACCGGTTCGAGTCCGGTTCCCGGCATGCTTATTAGCTTTGAATTAAAAGCGAAAGGTGAATTTAGTTTATTTTTCGCTTTTGGTTTAGAGATTTTATTTAATTTATAAATGTTTTGATATGTGATTTACAATATATAGAACTGATGATCTTAATACTAATGAGAGGTTGGTTGCTTTTTATAAAAAAGAGTTACGATCTTCTCACATATTAGATAAAGCTAAGAAGCAAAAACATTATTGAACTAAATGGTATAGGAAATTTGTTGAATATAGGTTTCCTAGTGCTAGGAGGTATAAAAGAATGAGAGCTATTGTTTCTGATGCTTATAGAAAGAATAAGGAAAAGTACAATTTGTTGGCTCAGTTTGGTAAAAGAATTTAATTTAATAATAAATAATTAAACTAAGATGTATGCAGTTTTAGATTTAAAATGACATCAATATATTGTGTCAAAGTGAGATAAAATTACTGTTGATAAATTTGATAAAAAAGAATGAGACTGATTTGAGCTTGATACTGTTTTAGCTGTTTTTGATGAGGATGCTAAAAATGTTGATTTGTGAAAGCCTTATGTAAAATGAGCTAAAGCTAAAGTTAAGGTTTTGTCTAATCAAAAGTGAGATAAGATTGATGTTGTTAAATTCCATAATAAAAATAGGTATTTTAGAAAGTATTGATTTAGGCCTCATCAAACAATTTTACAAGTTGAAGATATTATGATTAATGACAAATAATGAAGCTATAGTTGTAGAGTGAATTGTTGAAAAAGTCTTGTGATGATGAAATTATCAGATCAAGGTTGATGATATGGATTTGCTTGTAGTAGCTTATGCATCTTGAAAGATGAAAAAATTCAATATTAAAATAATTGAGTTAGATAGGGTTCAAGTAGAGTTAAATGAATATGATCCATCAAAATGACGTATTATTTATAGATTTAAATAAATTTAAAAATGAAAGTTAGATCTTCTGTAAAAAAAATGTGTGCAAGTTGTCAAATTGTAAAAAGAAATTGAGTTTCTTATGTTATATGTAGTAACCCAAAACATAAACAAAGGCAAGGTTAGTGTTTTATTTATTTTTATAAAAAATTAATTATGTTTAGATTGCAAGGTAATGTTATTCCTGATAATAAGATAATAATGATTTGACTTACTCATGTTTATTGAGTTTGAAGGTCAAGGTCTATGGAAGTTTTAGATAAATTGAATATACCTTATGAAAAAAAGGTTAAAGATATTACTGAAGATGAGCAAAAAGCAATTACAGATGAATTGCAAAATTATGTGTTAGAAAATGATTTAAGAAGAGAGCAAACATGATTTATAAAAAGATTGAAAGAAATTAAGTGTTATAGATGAATGAGACATAATCTTGGTTTGCCTGTTAGATGACAACAAACTAGAAAACATGCAAAAACAGCTAAAAAATTGTTGTGAAGAAGTAGAGTTAGACCTGTTCTTAAGAAGTAGTTTTAATTTATTAATATATTATAATGGCTAAACAGAATATAAAGTCAAAGAAGAAAAAGAATATTAAGTTGCCTTCATGAAAACTACATGTTGTTACAACTTTCAATAATACAATAATTACATTAACTGATGAAGTTTGAAATAAAATTATTTGAGGTTGAACTTGATTGGCATGATTTAAGTGAACTAAGGAAAGTACACCTTATGCAGCTGAAGTTCTTACAAGTAATTTAATTAGACAAGCTAGAGATCATTTTTGATTGAAAGAATTGGCTATTATTGTAAAATGACTTTGAATGTGAAGAGACTGAGTATTTAAAGCTATAAATGATTTGTGAGGTGTAGAGATATCTTACATTAGAGAAAATACTCCTATTCAATTTGGTTGATGTAAGTGAGTTAGACCAAAGAGAAACTAGTAATTTATTTTAATAATTAATATACATAGTATGAAGTATAATTGACCTAAATTTAAATTATGCAGGAGAGAAGGAGTAAATTTATACTGAACTCCTAAATATGATCCAAGAAAAAGAAAAAAAACACCTGGTCAGCATTGAGGTTCTATGCCTAGGCTTTCTGAATACTGAAAATTATTGAGAAATAAGCAGGTTTTGAAGAGAATGTATCTTCTTACTGAGAAGCAGTTTAAAAGAACGATTATTGATGAAGCTTGAAAATATTCAAAAAATAAGTGAATTTCTCATGACGTTGCCGCTTTGCAGTTTCTTGAAAGAAGACTTGATAGTGTTTTACTTAGAGCAGGTGTTGCTAATACTATTATGCAAGCAAGGCAAATGATTGGACATTGACATTTTCTATTAAACTGAAATAAGCATAATAGCTCATCTTATTTTGCTAAGATATGAGATAAATTGACTTTGAAACCAAAGCTTGTGTCTTCCCCTTTGTATTCTAATTTACCTTTAAACTCTTGAAACTATAAACTTCCATCTTGGATTAATGTTAAAAAAGATTCTATGGAGGTTGAGTTGTTAGATTTTCCAAGATCAGAAGAATTAGAACTTCCTGCTGATATACTAAAAGTAATTGAATTTTATGCTAGAGCATAGTAATTTGTTGTTATATCTTTATACTTTAAACTCTATTCTAAATGTTAGATATCCAAAACTATATTGGAAAGCCTAAAATTGTAGTTAATGAAGAAACTGATCTTAAGTCAACTTTTCAGATTCAGTATCTTCCAAGATGATTTTGACATACTTTTTGAAATGCAATAAGAAGAGCAATTTTGTGATATAATGCTTGATGAGCAATTACATGACTTAAGATAAAGTGAGTTCCTCATGAATATGATACTATTGATTGAGTTAAAGAATCTTCTCTTGATATTATGTTGAATTATAAACAATTACGTTTCAAGTTGGATTCAAATGTTGAAAAGACTCAGTGGATTTCTCAAAGATTTAAATGAGTTTGAAAATATACTTCTTCAGACTTAAAATTACCTTCATGAGTTGAGTTGTTAAATGATGATATTTATTTATTTGAAATAACTGACCCAGCTATTGAATTTATCTTGGATTTCAGAGTTGAGAAGTGATATGGTTATTATAGTTTAGATTATCTAAGAAAAAGAGAAATTTGAGAAGAATCAGATGTCTGAGTTCTTTTGATAGATAACGATTTTAGGTTGGTTAACTATGTTAGTTATGAAATCTCTGAGCATATAGATGATTTTACTTGATCAAGTAAGGATGAATTATTATTAGAAATTGAAACAATCTCATCTAAAATTTCACCTAAAGAGTTGTTGTCTTTTGTATGAGAAGTTTTATATTCTTATTCAAAGTTATTTGTTTTCGATGATTCATATATAGATAAATCATTGTTGTGTGAATATGGAGATATGAAAGATAGTACAAGTGATACTGCTGAAGAATCAAATGTTAAAATAAAGCCAATTGATGCTATTCCACTTAGTGAAAGAACAAGAAATGCATTAATTAAAAATGATATATTGTATGTTGAGGATTTAGAACAGAAAAAGAAATCTGAGTTATTGAGTATGAAATGAGTATGAAGAAAGGCAGTTGATGAAATTGTTTCTTCACTTGAAGATATTTGAAAACAATTAGCTTGATAAATTTAATTTAGTATCTAATAAATAATATTATGAGACATAGATATAATAGGCTTAAAGAGCTTTCTCCTTGAGCTCAAAAGACAGATTTGCGTCTTAGAAATTTAGTGACAAGTTTGGTAGAAAATTGACAAATAAAGACTACTTCTAAAAAAGCTTCAATTCTTAAAAGAGAGGCTGATAAATTCTTTTCTAATCTAGTTTCAGCATCAACTAGATATGAAAATGAAAAAGATTGAAGAGCATTGAATATATCTTTAATAAAATGATATATTAACTCAGATTCTGCTTGAAAAAAACTTGTAAATGAACTATTACCTAAATATATTCAAGCTTGAAAAAAGTTTGGTTTTGTTCAAACTTTCAAGTTATGATATAGAAAATGAGACTGAGCAGAGGAAGTTGTTGTTAAGCTTGTTTAAATTTCTTTTTAAAACTTAATATTAAAAAATGGAATTCACAAATAATAATTTAAATTCAACAGTTTGGGTAAAACCTGACTATATGGAGAGAAATAGAAAGTGGTTTGAAGTTGATGCTAATTGACAAACACTTTGAAAATTAGCAGTTTTGATAGCTAAAAAGATTTCTTGAAAAGATCAAGAATTTGCATGTGACTTTTGGGACTCAGGTAATTTTGTTGTTGTTAAAAATGCTGAAAAAATATCAGTAACTTGAAAGAAATTAGATCAAAAAATGTATTATAGATATTCTTGATATAAATGAAATCTTAAGGAAATGAATTTATCTGAACTTTTAGAAAAACATCCAGAAAGAGCTATTTATTATGCTGTTAGATGAATGTTACCAAAAAATAAGTTAAGAGATTCAAGAATGAAAAGATTGAAAATTTTTGTATGAGAATCTAATAAGTATGATTATTTAAATCCTGAAAAAATTAACTAATGCCTAAAACTAAAAACTACGAATATTGACTTTGAAGAAGAAAAAAATCAACTGCTATAATTAAATTGTATCAATCTTGAAAATGATCTTTTAATGTTGTAAAAGATGATTGATCTAAGGTTAGTGTTGAAGAGTATTTTGGTTGACACAAATACCTTATTGAAGCTGCTTTGCACCCATTTTATGTTATATGAACAGATACAAAAGATAGATTTGATCTTGAAATTAAACTAAGTGGTTGATGATTAAGATGACAAGCAGAAGCTATAAAACTTGGACTTTCAAGAGCTTTAGTTTCTTTTAACTGAGAATATAGACTTCAACTTAAACCTTACTGACTTTTAAAAAGAGATTCTAGAGAAAAAGAAAGAAAGAAATACTGACTTAAGAAAGCTAGAAAGTCTCCTCAATGGACTAAGAGATAGGATTTAGTGGATAAAAATATAATATTTTATGAAAGATATAGTATTATTTGGTGTTCAATGAGCTTGAAAATGAACTCAAGCTTCAAAAATTTTAGAATATTTTTGAGAGGATTGTAAGTACTTTGAAGCATGAAATATACTAAGGGCATTGAAGTCTAAACCAAATGCTTTGTGAGAATATGTTTCAAATACTATTGATGAATGAAATATGGTTAATGATGATTTTATTTCAAGTTTGTTTTATGCTTTTATAACAACATTAAAGGATTCAGATTTTATGTTGTTAGACTGATATCCAAGAAAGTCCTTACAAATGAATCATTTCTTGGATAAAATGAATGAAAAAAATAGAGATTTTATTGCCTTATTTTTAGATTTATCTGAAGATGTAGCAATAAAAAGACTTTCATCAAGAAGAATTTGTAATGATTGCTGAAAAGTTAATTCTTCTTTGGTAAGCTCAACTTGTTTAAATTGCTGATCCCAGGATCTTATTCAAAGAGAAGATGATTATCCTGATGCAATTACTAAAAGGATATCATTATATAAAGATGAAACACAGCCAGTTATAGATCATTTTAAGTCTCTTTGAAATTTTGTAAGTATTGATGCAAATTGAACTGAGGATGAAGTGTTTGAAAGAATATTAAAAAACATAAGCTAATGCTTATGTTTTTTAATTATTTGACAAATTAAATAAAAGTATGTATAATTTATATGTGTTTTATGTATTAAATTTATAAATTATGGAAAATCCTGAAAATAAAGAAAATAATCTAGATAATGAACTAGAAGATACTGAAAACTCTGAAACATCAATTGTTAATGAAGAATTTAATGATTTTTTGGAATGAATTCTAGACACTGAACTTGATTTTGATATTGAAAGTTCAAATTTATCTGATGAATTAGAAAGTTTTTTGCAAAATAACAAAGAAAATATAAATGATAAAGATGCATTTAATTTGCTTTCAGATATGTTGTCTGATTTAAGAAGACTTGATGAAGATGCTTCTAATGACTTGGATTTACTTTATAATGAAATACAAGAAGATTTATGAAGTTTAGAATCTGAACTTAAATAAATTTTATTATATTATAATAACAAAATGTCTGTTGAAATAACTTGAAATAATGAACTAATTGAGTTTGAGGATTTTTGAGAGTCTCTAGAATATATTAGAACTGAGTTGGGACCTGATTTTTTTTCTGAAAATTGAATTAATGAATCAGAACTGCCTGAATCTGATCTAATTGATTTTGCTAATGAATTAAAAAAGAACTTAAATGAATATTTTAATGATGAGAATGAAACTTTGTTTAAATCAAGTTTAAATTCTTCAGAATTACGAGAACAAGTTTGAGATAGTTTAATTAATTGAATAAATATCGCAAGAGATGAATCATTAAGTCTTCTCCGTGAATGAGTAGTTGCTGATTTAGATGAATTAAGTAGTAATATATCATGATCAAGCTCTTCAGAAGCTGAAACTACTACTTCTAAAACTTCGTCTAATGAATGATTTGATAATTCTGCTTCACAAAATTCTTCTAGCTGAGATTCTAATATGAAAACTTCTTCAAATTCTGATTCATTCTGGTGAAGAATAAGTGAAAAACTAACATGATTTTTTGATAATCTTTGATCATTTTTTGGTAATGAAAACTCATCTTCTACTTCAAAATGAAATATTATTTCTTCTTTCTTTTGATGATTTTCTTGATTATTTAATAGTTCTTGATCATCTTGAAGTTCTGAATCAGAAAATACTGAAAGAAGAGAGCACACATCTATTGATGTAGACTGAATAGATTCTTTTGAGTCTTTAATTAATTGAGAAGGAAGTGATTTTTCTGATTATGCTACTGAAATTGAAAGATATTCTTGAGAAATTTGAGTGCCTAGTAATTTATTATTAAAGCTTTTTATAAAAGAATGATCTAGATGAGATCCTAGAGCTAGTGCACCTTGATCAAGTGCTTTATGATTTTGACAAATACTAAATTGAACTTGGGAAGATATTAAATCAAGAATTGCTTCTAACTATTGATTTGATTGATCAAAATTGGAAAGGTACAATCCAGAACATCAGATAATATGAGCTTCTTTATATTTGAGACATTTATATGATAATCATACAGATTGAGATTGGGCTGATGCTGTAGTTTACTATCATACTTGACCTTGAATTTCTGACTCAAATGTTGCACATTTTTTGGAGCTTAATCCAGCTATTGAAAGAAATATGAATTGAATGCCAGCAAATAGAGAAAATTATATGATGGCAGCTAGAAACTATTATTTATGAACTTCTTGACCAAGTTGAAATTTGGCATAAAAGCTCTTTTTTAGAGCTTTTTTATATTAAAGATAAAATTTTAAAAATAACAATATTATATATAAATAAAATCAAAAAATAATTGATTTTTTGGATTGAATTTATTATAATTAATATAATCTAAGTTTTTAATTAGTATATTAATATTAAATGTTAAACATAAACAAAATTTTAAGGAGTAAAGTGTTTGTTTTTTGATTTCTATTTTTCTATTTGCTTTCTTTATGATTAAATAATTTATTCTTTTTTCCTTGGGAAGAAGCATCTGCATATACTCCAGAAGATACAAATAATGATATTGTGGCAGTTTTAGTTGATTCAGACATTTATTCTTCAAATGAATGAGATATTCAATGGTATGCACAAGAATATGTTCAACAAAATATAACAGATTCTAAAGCATTGATTATTCCAGTGAATTCAGATAATTTTCAAGCTACAGACATTCAAAGAATTTTAGAAAATTTGTATTTTGAAGGTCAAAAAGATGCTCCATCTTCATTGGTTTGAACAGTTTTAATCTGAGATGTACCTTACCCTGTTGTTGATAATAATTGATATGTATATCCTAGTATATATCCATATGTTAATTTTGAAAATAAGAAATATGTATTTGATTCGTCAAATAATTTTTTTAATGTTACTTCTAATGTAAGTTCTACACCAGATATATGGCATTGAGTTATTAACTTTGATTCAGATTCTGAATACTGAGCTTTTTTTGATAAATTAAGAGATTATTCAAGTAATCCTACAGATTTTGTTGATAGAAAGTTTTGGTTTGAGGATTTTACTATGTTACAAAATTTTTTCAATGAAGATAATCTTTCTTATTATTTAAATAATTTTGTATTTTTGGAAGATATAGCATATCATAGATATACATACTTAATGTATGAAATATTACAGTGAAATTATAGAGATTATATAAAAGACAAAGTAAATGAGTTTGATGATTCTATAAATGAATTAGAAGATCAAGCTGATTTGCATTGAGATTCAGAATTTCAAGCCATTGGTCAAGAGTATTTTGATCAAGCTAGATCTATTGCAGACCAGTTTCCTCAGGATGAACTTGATTCAGCTTTTGATTCAGCAGAAAATGTACCTACATTATTGATAAAAGAATCCTTGGAATCAATGTTTAAAGACTATAATGAAATTTTTGGTCAGACATATTTTTCTGAAATGAGAGATAATTTGCTTGCAACTTGAAGATGGACTACAGCAGATTTATCTACACATGTAGATAAAATATATCTTCAGGATCAACTTTCTAAAGACTTTTTGGTATCAATGAATCATCATCTGGAAGAAGAAATTTATGATAAAGTAGAAGAACAAGATTATTATATGTATATGCCTGTTTTTGCTAAATATCGTGATGATGAGTTTATGATTGTAGAAGAATATACTGATTCTTTTTGACAATGATGAAATACTATGGATCGTTCAAACTCTACACGAGATTATCGTATAAATGAAGAGTATGAAAATTTTTACTTTTGAAAAGCAGCTTCTCATATATCAGAAGCAAATGAGCTTAGTATTTATAGATGAAATTTTAGAAATTATTCCCTTTCTGATTTAGAATGACTATCATATCCATCAAATGATTTAGAAAGGATTTCTAATGATGTTGATTATAGGTCTATATGAGCTTCACACTGAATATTTTCTACTCAAATTGAAGCTAATAGGTGATATAATGTTGAAAATGCTGAGTGAGATTGAGATCTTTTTGAGTCTGAAAGATTTAATGATGAAGATATACAGTATTGGGCATCTAGGTGGTGGTGATGAGCATCTCCTTTGAATTTAGATTGAGATGCATTCCCTGAATATGATTTTTATAATATGGATAATGATAATGCTTGGAATCCACATTGGGATAGAAGTATATGATGATCAATATATGATTTAGCTTGATCTAAAGCTATTGGATCAGAAGAAGAGGATGCATATTCATATAAAGCATATGAAACATTTGCTTCTCCTATTAGAGTAAGAGAAAATGAAAGACAATGAGGTTGGTGGTGATGATCAGGATGATGTCCTTGACGGGGTTGTTTTAGTATTGTAAATGTTGAAATAGACTACAGAGATGAAATGAATAAGGATTTGAGACCTTATTCTGATTTTGATTTTTTTGATGTTTATAATAATGAACCTTCTCTTTGAGAATATGAGGAAATAAGTATTTGAAGTGAAGTAGAAGAACAAGATTGATGAAGTGTTTGTTTATATTATAATTATGAATATTCACAAGATTCTAGTGAAGATGAAGATTGAAATACTGTTTGGGATGATCCTACAAGGACTCAGTTAGACTGTGCTAGACGATGACATGAGCATAGATATTATTATGACTATGTTATGGTAGATACTAGAGTTAATAATATTTGAGTAACAGAAGAACAGTTAGAAGAAATGAATTTTTCAACCTTGGATAGACCTATAGATGAGAAAAGAAACTTAACTTTTAAATGAATTGCTTGAGATTTGGTAGAAATAGTTTATCCAAATGTTTTTAATATACAAGTTTTTGAAGAAGATTGAGATAAAATAGTTTTAAAATCTAAAGAGGATATTAGAACTGCTGTTGAAGATTATTATAGAGATATAGTAGATGACTATAATTCACAACTTGAAGAACAATTGGCTAATAGTTCTAGTTTTTATTCTCAAAATTCTGATGCATATGATTTTCTAGAATTAGAAAATGATTTAGCCACACCAAATCGTGATTATGAACTTATGGATGAAGATTATCTTCTAGATGAGATTTGAGAAGAAAATATTGATAGAATAGTAGAAAGTTTATATTATTTGAATATATGATGGAAGGAAAGAGAATTTCAAGATTGAGTATTGGATAATATTGATCAAATAAAAGAAGATTTTGATATAGATAAAAAGATACAGTATGTTATAAATAATCAAACATCTACTGATATGTCTACTGATCCTGTAGAAAATCCAAATTATGTTGAGGATTGATATGAAGCATGATTAATTAATTCTGCTTGATCAGATAGCATGTCTTTGTGAACTACAGAACTTCCTGAAGATATAAGAGATATACAAAGAGCACAGTCTACAAACGATACAAGATTTTGATCAGATTGAACTTGATTTTCTCCATCTTGAGATGATTCAGATACTTGATCTTCTTGATGAGAATCTATAGATGATTTATTATCTAGAGCTCAAGATCAAGAACAATGTTGAGTACCTCCAGATTGAGCTGTTGATTTGTGGGATTGGCCAGATGCTTTTGTTTGTTGGCTTGAAGAAACTTTAAGTAGTCCATTTGAAATTCATATAGGTGATTCTTGTTCTATGTGATCTAGTTTTGTTTGACCTGAATGATGAGAATCATGAACTGCTTCAGCATGATGACTATGATGAGCATGATCAAATTGATGAACTGCTAATTGAGATGACTCAAGTGATAGTTCTTGGCAAACTGAGATAAATTCTGATAATGAAAAAAATAATGAAAATCTTGAGAACTATAATCCAAGTCAACAAGATACATTTAATGATATTAAAAATAATGTTAGAATTGATTTTAAACCTAATTCTACTTTTTCACTTAGAGAAGTTGCTCCTGATGAAACTCCATACTCAATAGAAATTACTTCTTCTCAGGATGTATGAAACTTTGATGTTTCAGTTAGAGTTATATGAGATAATTGTATATCTTTTGATTGAGTATGAAATGTATGTGATACTGATGATTATTCATCAATAATTTCTGATCAAAATTTGTATAATGAAGTTTATAATAATGATCTATTTGTTCAAGAAAGAGTAGCTTGAACATCCTTATTTGAATTTGAAATTTGTCAAAATTGAGTTTGTTATTATGAAAATAAGATAGCAAATATTTCAGAATGAAATATAGATAGAATAGAAATAGATGCTCCTACAGAACATGTAATAAAATGATGAAAACTTCCATTTCAACTTAATGCTTATGATCAATTTGATAATCCAATATCTAGAACATTTGAGTCATATAATTTACAAGTAGATTTGTGATGAATTCAAAGGTGATGATCTCTTGTCAATCAACTATCAGTTGATTCTTTTTGAGATTATTATATATATGATTCATCTGAAATTTGAAATATTGCTCCTGATGAGGATATATTGGAGTGAATTAATGTTTTACCAAGTAATGAGTTTGGTGATATTATAGATTGACTTCCTACCGTAAATCACGATATTACTTTAGTTGAAACAAGTGCAAGCTTTTCTCCTAATGTTATTGAATATGAATTACCTAATAATATTGATGAGTTGTATTCATATGATGATTGAGAAATGTTAGTAAATGAAAGTGAATTAATAAATTTGACAGTAGAATTGGATGATGATAGAGTTTCCTCTCCTGTAAGTATTACAACTCAAAATTGAACACTTTTACCATGAGAAATATTAGAAGATTGAAGTTTTGATTTTAAATCAAATTTTGTATTAGAAGAGTGACAAATAGATATACAATTACATCCTTCTATGATTGCCTGAGAAGATGAAGTTTTGATAGACATACCATGACTTGATACAGAAACAATACCAGTAGAAATTACTCCTGCTGAACTTCATTTCTTGGATATTTCTGTAGAAAAATCTTCTTTGACTTCTTGAGAATCTAATACTTGAATAGTTTATTGAAGAGATATTTGGTGAAATAGGATAGATGAATGATGAAATATATTGGTAGAACTTACATGAAATGCTGAAATAAATTGATCAGATGAAATTACCACTTGATTATGAGATGATTTCACAATAGATACTGAAGAACCATGATGAGAAGTTTATCTAACTGCTAAAATAGATTGAAGAGACTTTGATGAATATGTTCCAGATTATACTAAATTTTTAACTGAGCATCCATTATGGTGGTCTGAATGAAGAGATATTAATGTTATGTATATGAACTTATTTGGAACTGATTGGTGAAATCAATGGTGATATTTTTCAAATCATGATAATTTTGTTCAAGAACTTATCTCCAGTTCTTCAAAGATGCTATCAACAACTACAAAATTAATAGATCCAGATAATATAAAAAAATTTAATTTTATACTTAACCCTGATTTAACTATCAATAATGTTTGAGGGCATAATATAGAATTAGACTTTGATTGAAATAGTCTTGTTGCAAATATAAAAGAAAGCAGATCATTAATTGCATCAATTGATTTTTGAACTTTTTCTAATTTTGAAGTTAGTAGTGATGGATTCTCAAATTTTGGAGATGATTGAGTTTATTACAATCCATCACAATTAGATTCAAGAATAAGTAGTAATGTAATACAAGATTGAGTTTTAGAAGTAAATTGAGATGCTCTGATTGATTTCAATGAATGATTTATTCATGAAGATTTGCAAATAAATCTATCTAATGAATTAGATTCTTGAAAATCATATTGGAACTTAATGTATAAAAATATTAATATATGACAAATTTATTTACATAGAAATAATTATGATATAGAATCTGCAGTAGATATAAATTCATGAAGCTTAAAAGAAGATATGTTTACTTCATGATCAACTAATACTAGATGATGAATTGGTATATATGATCCAAGTTCAAGATTTTCTGATAATAAAAGTTATGATAGTATTCAAGATTCTGATGATGATAGAAAAAATATTTGATTTAGAAATAATTTTGCAAATATAAATAGTTTTGCAAATTGAAATAGTGTATGAGATGCTACAAAGCATTTCGCTTCTGATTTTTTAATTAATTTTTGAGATCCAGTTTTAAAAAGGATTGATGAAAATCAAACAATAGAAAATACTAAATATGATTGATGAATATGAAAGAAGGTTTTTTCTGATAGTGAATGATCAATATTGGAAGTAGAAAATTTTGATTTTGATAATTCTTGAAGAGAAGACTTATTGGTTGCATACAGTAATTGAACAGTTAGGCTTTTAAAAAATTATTGATGATCAGAACCATTCAAAGATATGTGAGATTTAATGGTTATCTCAGATTGAATAAAATGAATATATGCTTGAGATGCTAATTGAAATTGATATTGAGACATAATAGTGCATACTAATAATAATCAATTAAGGGTGTATGAAAACAATAATTGAAAAATGGATGTAAACTGAACTCCAGTATGTTTAGATGTTTCATGATGACCTCAAAACTTGGATGAAGTTCATCAATTATTTGTGCAAGACATGAATGATGATTGAACTTTGGATATAGTAACTAATGATAAATCTTGAGATATAAAGGTATTTTATGATTGATATATAAGTGAAGATAATTTTGAATGTGATTCTGCTTGGAATAGTAGACTTGATGATGTTTTGGTAGAAAGTTATTGATTAGAAATGAGCTCTGATGAAGTATATGATGAAAGTTTGGTTCATTGGGAATGATTAGAGATTGATGAAGAGGATTTGGACATAGAACCTGAAGAAGTTCCAGAATTTTGAGGTGATAGTCCTTATGATATGGATGACATGTTCGAAATGTGATTCATGGATGCCTTGAAATATCAAGCACTAAATTCTAATTTTACTCCAGTTTATTATCCTGAAGAACTTGAATCTCCAGTATATTCAAAATCTTCTTATACTGGTATTGATGATGAAGACCCTGTTGAGTTTTATAAAACTTTTGAACATGAGTGATGAACTTTAGAAGTTTGAGATGAAGTTATAGTTAATATAAATATAGAAGCTAATGAAAGTATTATGCTTACTTATTTGGAAGATTTAAAATGACCATGGTTGATACCTAGAGAATCAGATAGTAGTATAATATGATTTGATAGCTGAAATTTACCTTCAAATTCTATTATTAAATGGAATGATGTAGCTCCTTATCAATTCAAGATTGATAACATTCCTATTATGGCTTGAGAAACTATAGAGTTTTCTTACCCAGTTTATTATCAATGATGAGAATTAGTTGAAATTGAAGTTGAAGATGTTGATAATAATTCTTTATATGATATAAAAGCATTTCCTACTAATTGATGTTTAAAATGATATGATTTCTTTGAAAATCAAGGATATGATTTTGATAAGGAATTCATAGACTTAGAAGAAAAACTAGAAGATTGGATATCAGAACAAGAAGAAGAACAGTTGCAAGCAATGGAAGAAATGGAAGAACAAATGGAAGAAACTAGAGAAACTTGAGACTTGTCAGAATTAGAGATTAACCAAAGTTTTGAACAATGGAATCAAAACAATGTTTTGGAATGATGACAGCTTAATATTGATTTATTTGAAGGTTCTATGTCAGATCATTTTAGTGATTATGAAAGTATAGTTGATGGATTATGTGGCTGATATAAATTTTCTGATGATAGTTGTGGTCTTAACATTCCTGTAAACAGAGCTTTTTTAGCTCCAGGTTACTACCAAGATTTTGTTTGTAATCCAAGCCGGGATGAGTGAACACCATTTTTTTGGTATCCATGAACACGGAGTTATACTACTAGTTCATGATGTGTGTGACCAATTCCAACTCCTAATATGTGAACACAAGATGATCCTTCTGTAGCAACAAGTGCTCCTACTTGATGTATGTCTGCACAATTTCCTTCTCAAATTAGATTATATGCTTCTCCTACATTAACTGCTAGTGCTTGATTTGCAGCTTGTTTTTGAACATATGAATCTTGAACAAGCATATCTAATCCTATTTGAAATGTAGCTTGAAATTGTGTTGTTACAGCATGAAGTTTACCTTTGAGTTGTGATGATGATGACGATGATAATTGAGAATGAACTTGAGATTGAGAATGAACTTGATTGCCATCCCAGTGATGATCATGAGATGGTAGTTGAACAACTAGTTCAGATCATATAATGCAAGATTGGCAGTATGATATGTCAAGAATTTGACAATGTGAGTCTGATCCTTTAGATGTTTCTGAAGAATTTTGAAGAACTTCTTCTCCAGCAAGTATGTGAACTGTTAGAGAGTGATTTCCTTGAGAATTATCTTGAGAATATCTTTGATGATTAGTTGATTTTCAAACTAGCCCAATTAATGTGGATATGTGAGAACTTTCTGATATAACTTGATTGGAATCAACAGAGATTAGATGATGAAGTTGATTTGAATTAAACATAGAATGAGGTAGTGTTGAGTGACTTATAGAATGTATTATTGAATGATGGGTAGATAATCAAATAAGATATATAATAAACAATCTTACAAGAATGTCTGTTTATGTATATCTTCCTGATTTATCACAAGTTACTGAATGATTTGAACAAGTAAATATAGATAACTTTAATAATATACTTGATGACTTGAACTCTCAGGTGTGATCAGTATGACAAAGTGATTGAGAATGATGACTTATGGATTATGTTCCATCTCAGGAAGTGTATAGAAATATGTCTCAAAGTGCTAGCAATCCTTTTGATGCTATATCACTTCTTTTTCAAGATGTGCCATTAATAAATGTACAAACAAGAAATATAACAATAGATGTGCCAATGGTTGCTTCAGAAGAACTTGAAAATTATATGCTTTATCTTAATTGATGGTTGGATAGAAATAAAGCTATATTACAAGAGTGGGAGAATATTGATGAATGAGTAGAAATAACTGCTCAAGCTTGAGATTTAATAAATTCTGTTGAAACTAATATTGAAACATTACAAGAATATAAAGAATTTCCTCTTGAGTTGTATGATTGGTTGCATATTGTTGATAGATATCTAACTGAGCTTAGTTGTATAATAGAAGAATTCTTAAACTGAATATTATCACGGTTGGAACAAAATGCTTCAAGGTTTGAATCTTGGGTGGATTTCATAATTTTGATGATATGAATTATTGAAACTTGGCAGATACTTATTGATTTCTCTGTTAATTGGAGACAAAAGTGTGCAGAGTGTAGGGTAGATACATACGATTTTTATTCTTGTCAAATGGATGTTTTATGTATTGATTTGCCAGTGTTGCCTATACCTCCTTTTAGATTGCCTAATATAATATTAGATTTTTCTCATGTAGACTTGTGAGTAGATGTAGTTCTTCCTAAATTTGATTTTAGGCCTATGGATGTACCTCTTTTGGATATCCCTGATATACCAAGACCTCCAAGAGTATCTGCAGATATTCATTTACCTGAGTTGCCTCAACTACCTGAATTACCAGAATTACCAGAAATTCCTTCTTTTCTACCTACTGTAGAAATAGATTTACCAATGCTTCCACCTGCTCCAAAGGTACCTGATATATTGCCTCAGATTGAGACTGTAGTTGATATAGCTGAATTTATATGAGAATTATTATGTATAATAAAATGATGAGTTTGAATGGTAGCAGAATGGAATGTTAAGACTAGAATTGAACAGTTAACTCAAAGAACTAGTAGAGTTTGAGGTTTTGATGATATGCAAATAACTTTTCCTGACCCACCACTAAAAGGTTTGGATATAAGAGTTGATAGTCATATTCAGCTACAGTTTGAATTTGATCATATATATGAGTTAGCTAATTCACTTGCAGATAGTATAAATGAATCAACTAATGTTATATCAGAAAGAGTTGAAAGTTCTACTATTCAATTTGACTGAGTTGATGACTTTTGAAGTTATGACTATGATGTCTGAGCTTTTAATTTCTGAACTTGAGATTCTATAGAATGAGTTGCAAGTGTTGAAGAAGATAATTATTGAAATGAAGATAATCTTTTTGCTTTTGATGAATCTGAGTATGATTGAAGTATTAAATATGAAGATGCATTTGCATCATTAAGATCTTGACTTATGTATTTTTATGAAATGTGAATAGATTCTACTAGAGCATCTCAAGCAAGAGATGTAGTGGCTATGTTAGATAAAGATCCAGAAGTTGAAGTTAATTACGATTGAATTAGACAAATACAAGATGATTTTGATGATATTTTGGAAGATGAAATAAAATATAATAATGAAATTATTAATAAAGTTGAAGATTGGGATTCTTTTGTTGAATCACTAGAATCTGATGTGTTGGCTTCTTCTAATAATGAAAATAACTTTAGCTTATGAACAAACTTATTTGATTGAGATCAAGAAATTGTAGATAAGATATCTAGTCAGTCACATCCAGAATTACAATATCTTGATATGAATATGGAAATAGTTTCTTGAATGCAAGAAGCTTTAAGTAGAAATACTCCAGAAGATATTAATATGGATAGAGCTAGTTATGAGCAATCTAGTAAGCATTTAAATGAACTATCAGAAACTATTCAGGAAGTTAGACCTCATTTTGCAGATGATGAAGAAGATTTATCTTTTGGTCCTCCAGATGCTTGATGAGACTCTTGATGAGCAAGTATCGAGTGATCAATGGCAGATCAAGTTGATCCTTCTCAGTATGTTAATTGATTTTTTGTAAAATGAGATGACGATAGGTATCATAATGTTGTTAATTGGGAAGATAAGTGAGATGATATATTTAACGACTGAACTTATAAATTTGCTGATATTAATTCTAATAATGATGATGATATTATACTTTGGGATGATAGTAATGTATATATAAAATATGCCAATCAAGAACAATATCATGATGAATGATCTCCTAATTATAATTCTGATTTGTATGAAACAGAGAGCTTTGAATCTCCAGAAAATTTAATATCAGATGCTAATGAAGATTGATTTGTATCCGTTGATTGATACTTATATAAATTATGGTCAGATGATAGAGCAGTTAATGACTTCCAAAGATCATGACAAAGTTTTTCAAGTATTAGTTATTCATGGGATACAAATACAAATGCTGATGGTTATTTAATAAGACTTAGTAAGAGAGTAGATTTATATCATGAAAGATATAATTTTAACTGAACTTTTGATAACAAATATGTACTAGTAATGTCAAACAACCTTGATATAAATAATGCAAGAATTGATGATAATTTTGAACTTGATTGATGAACTGTAAATCAATATATTAATGAGTGAAAAATTATTGATATTCATGATATAGATATAAACTCAGATAATGTAAGTATAAGTCTATCTAATATCGATAAAGATTGGCATTACTGAGAAATTATTCCTTTGTCTGCAGAATGAGCTCCAGATAGTTTCTTGTATACCAAATCTTGACCATGGTCAAATCAAGAAGTTGCTTGAATACAAGATCGGTCAAAAAGTCTTTCTCCAAACTTAAACTCATCAATGACTAGAGTTTCAACTGATGAAACTGTATCTCAGTGACAAAGGCTAGATTGATTTATAAATACAGAATATGATATTGTATTTGACTGGGATGACCCTTGAGAGATTACTGGAATGAGTATATCAAAATGATGAGATTCCTATAATTCTACTAGTTCTTGAGATTGAGAGTATTTCTGAGAAGAAGTTGTTTTTGATGAAGAAAATGATAGAATAATTATTTCTTGATTTAATATTGATCATGAAGAAGAGTTAAATTATCAGCTCTCTGCCAGAGATCATGTATGAAATGTATCTAATCAAGATGTTGTTGTAAGAATTTGAATTCCAGATGTATCAGTAGATTGAGTTTCTTCCGATTGAGTTTGATCTTCAGCTATTTGATCATTATCTGATAGTATTGATGATTGAAGTATTAAATTTGAAGTAAATAGAAATTGAACTTGGGAAGTTCTTACTTGAGTTTATCCAGATATTCCAGTAAGTAGATTTGGTATTATGGAAGATTGAATGTCATTTGAATGAAGAATATTTGAAATATCAAATCAAATAGGAATATATCATAATGATAATAGAATATGAAGTATAAATAGAGATAATTGATATTTGAATATACTAGAAGAATATGAAGATAATTATGATATTAATGTGAGTTTTAGAGATAATTTACCAAAGCTATTTATAAATACTGATTCAGAAACAATATTTGAAATATATTTTCAAAAAGAATCTTTTGATTCAATAGATATAAACCTTTGAAATTATGAAAATAAAGAAGTAGATTGAAATCAATATTGTTTATATAGTGTTGATGATGATAGATGTGTAATACATTATAATGATGAATGAACACTTGTAGCTTCAGAATATTTTAAAGATGAAATCTCTGCAAGTTATGATTTTGATGAAAATTCTGGACAAATAATTTATAATGTTTATAATTGAAGTAATGAAAATATTGCAACATTTTATTTAAATCCAAAATCATTTTAATAAATCAAATAATAAACAAAAATGAAAATAAAAACTTTAAAGTATATATTATTTAATATTGTATTGTTATTAAACTTGATTTTTGTTGCAAATGTATTTTGAGCATGACAAATTAAATATGATTGCTCAATTGCTACAAAAGATAAGTCAGAATTTTTAGATGATGTTTCTAATTCAGATTTTGAACTTATAGATGAGGATGTTTTGGATTTGGCTTATGATCATTTGGAATCATATTGTTGTGAAAAATGATTTGTATCTTGATCTGCATGCTCTGCTAGTTTACCTCCCGAATATCCAGAAAGTCCGTATTATTATGATCATGTAATAGATATATGATTTAGAAAATTAGATTGAAATGAAGATTTATTGTATTCTAGAATAGATATGGATGAAGATGCTCTTTCTTGGAGAGAAGAGGTGAGGGAATTTTCAACAGAAGAAGATGTAAATATACCACAGCAAATAAGAAATAAATTTGATGAATATTGGGATGTATGATGATTTGATTGACTTCATGGTAAACTTCAAAGAGTATGTATAGAATCCAAGGCAGTTCAAGAATCTATTTTTAGCATTTTAAGTGATGATGTTAGTGTAGATGACCTTCATTCAAGTTGTTTATCAATGGTTGATGAAAGAGTACAAAGAGAGATAGCTTATCTTAGATGAGTTTTGTCACAAAGGTGAAACCATTTACTTGAAACTAATTTAAATACTTATTTGGACAAGTATTTTGCTAGAAATAGGGCTATTGATATGTTGGAAAAATTTGTATATTTTGAATGACTTCTAATGCAGGTAACTAAAAAGGTAAATGAATGAACTCCTCAATGTTCTCCATGATAGTTATAATTTAAATTAAAAAATAAAAATGAAAAAAATATTATTATTGCTAATAGTATTGTATATATATCTTTTCTCATCAAATAGTTTTGCTGATGCTTGTTTTACTACTCCAAATCAAGTTAATGAATATATGCAAACTGTTAATGATGTAGTAAATAGTATCCCTAGATCAAGCTATGAAGATGAAAATGTCTGATGAGATGCTATTACTAGATTTTGACAATGAGCATCTGAAGTAACTTGACAAATTGTTCAGTGAACATATGTTGGTGCTGTAATAATGAGTAAAATTACCAAGCAAGCAGTTCCTGGTTGAGATTTTTTTGCTAATATGAATATTATATCTAATTCAGAAGCTGCAATTAGAGATTGGAATCAACTTATTAACCTGGAAAGGCATATATCTGATGTAGCTTTGCAAGCATGATATGCTTGAGTGCTTAATAACACAGTCGATCAAGGAACTCTTGAATCTATCAGATCTAGTATTGAATGATTAGATATTGTTGATTCTGTTTCCTGATTTGGTGATGCTCCTACTTACTGAGATTTAGTGCTTTTTCTATGGAATTTTCATGCATTTTATAAAGAAGTATATTTAAATGCAGTTTGACATCCAATTGATCGTGATTTGGAAGCTGCTGCTAATGATTTTTTTGCTGGAAATAGGCTTAGAGTTAGTTCTGTAAATAGATGAGCTATAGATGAAATTAATCAAGAATATGAAAATGCTACAGGTGCAGGTAATGTTTGTGAAGACTCTTACTCTGACCAATTTATGGAAAATATAGAATCAATAACATTAAATGCAATGAATGTATGAGGAGATTCTATACAAAGATTTTCTGATTCGTATGCATTATTAAAAGAAGTTCTTAATGATGTAAGTCCATCTTGAGAAACAAGTCAAGAGTATGATGAAAGAAAACAAGAATTATTAAGAAGACATTATTGAACTGAACTTGCTGATGAACTTAGTTCTTATGAATGAGCTTGGTGAGTATGAATGATGAGAGACTCTCTAAAGGAAAATGTTGTATCACCTATGAGGGATCTATCATATAGGATTGAGGAAGTATCCTCAACTTGAGAGAGAAATCAAGAAATAGATAGGAAAGAAGATACTAGATCAGTTACTAGGTCACAATCAGACTCAGCATCCCAAGATTCTTTTAGAAGAGATATGAAACAAACATTTGATAGTGTTTTGGATATGCAATGAGAATCTTTTGCTGATTCAACTTTGGAAGATCCTAGAGGTATTACCATGTTATTCCCTGAGCTTAGTAAAAAAGTATACTCATCATATAATACAGTTGGAGAAATGTGAGAAGCTGATACTATTATTTATAATCTTTGAAATGCTTGTGAATATCAGTGTACTAATCATTGAGATCCTTCAAGTGATTGTTGGTATGATAATTTATAAATAAAAATTTAATAATATGTTTTTTATAAAAAAATATAAAATTTCTAATAGATATGTGATATGATTAGCATTTGCTACTTTTATTGTTAGTTTTTGATTTGTATATTTCCAAAATATATTAAATACTAATAGTAGTGAAGCTATTGCAAGTGACTCATGATCAGATATAAAAAAATGAGAATATATAGCAGTACTTTCTCAAAAATTATTGGAATCAAAACCTTCTTCCAGAAGAAGTATGATTTCATCTTATTGTAATACTGTTTTTTCTGATGATTTGGCAGATTGATTTCAACATTCAAGCTTTCATTACTCTCCAGCAAAATCTATATTTTTACATTCAATTTGTCATCCCTTAGAAGATTCAGAATGATTTGATTTTGATGAAAGTGAATTTGATGATAATCTTTTGGACTATATTAATGATTGATATCAACAACAATTAATAGACCCACAAACTTGATGTGATTATACAACTGATATGAATGATTGTAAATTTTCATATATGTTGCCAACAATTTTCGGAACTATTATGAATGAATATTCAAATATTAAATTAGCTTCAATATATTGACTTTCTAATACCGATATAGAGGAATCAATAGAAGAATTTTCTAATACATTTTTTGGTAAGCCAGAAGATATTTGATGTGACTGAAAAACATATTTACATGCTCAAGATGTAGAAGATAATAATAAAAGGCATTGTCAGCATCCTCATACATATGTTTATTTAGCTTGATATTTACAAGAAATACAACAATTACTTCAAAATGCAATAGTTTTAAATTGAAATGAAATCTTAGATCAAGATATTTCAAGTGATCAGTGTGTTATGAATTCAGACACAGATATAATAGCTTGTTCAATAAAAAATAATGATTATCATTGGGAGAATTTTAAAAATTTACTTTTGAATGAGACTATGTTTTATAATTTATTTATAACTTACTTCATATCTAATTCTAATAATATGGAGCTTACTTGATTCTCAGCTACATCAAGTGCAAATACAGTGCTTAGAGAAATGTCAGCAGAAGTTGAAGCATTACAAAAAGAAGTTCATAGATCACAAGAAGCAGTTGATTTGAGTTGGGATAGTCTGATAAATACTTATTCAACATTCCCTGTTCATATATGACTTATGGCTTATAGAGAAGATGTTATAAACTTTAGAGATAATTTTGCAAAGGTATATACCCCTGTACAGCAAATGTACTATAGGTTTAGGAATGTTCAAGATACTAGAAGGTAGATTTAAAAAATTAAAATATAAAAATGAAAAATATAATAGTTTTTATTCTAATCATATTTGTATCTAGCTTGTCTAGTATTGTTTTTTGATTTTCATTTCAAGAATCATTACAAGAAGAGACACAATGATATGATAAGGCAGATATGTTTGAGGATTATTCTGACACATCATTTGCTGGTAATATATATACTAGCTCATATGATATGGTGAAATGAATGGAAATGCAAACCAAAAAGGATTCCTTTGAATATACTGTAGATTATATGAATACATACTATGATTCTTGTTCTGTATCTGAGGATGATTTATATAATATATACTCTATTTCAAACCCTGCTGCAGTTTATATTCAATCTTGATTAGATTGAAGATATCAATTGGATATAGAAAGAGAAGATTTTATTGATTCTTGTATAAATGTAGTTTCTTGTGTTAGTGATCAAGATATGTCTTATTTAGAAGATAATTATACTCCTGATACTAGAGATTTATGTATTGATACTATAGCATGAGTTATGTCAAATGCTGAAAAAAGTATGCTTTCATTAGAATGATTAGAACTTCAAAATTTTTGATGAGATAGATTTATGAATGGAAGTTTAGATGATAGTCCTTATGATTTGTTGGTAGATATAAAAAATATTTGAGATGCATTGTTTGAGGATAATGAAGAACCTGAAGAAGTTTTCTTTTATGAAATATGATGATGAAATTGATGATCAACTTGATCTGGTTGACCTAGTTCTTCAACTACTTGAGCTAGTTCTTGAGCTTGATGAACTAGTTGATGATGAACTAGTTGATGATGATCTACTTGAGAAACTTCAACTTGATCTTGAGAAGATAATTGATGAACTTGAGAAGAAAATTGATGAACTTGAGAAAATTGAGCTATCTGAGAAGAAAATTGAGGGACTGAAACTTGATCTTGAGAAAATTGAGATACTTGAGAAGAAAGTTGAGGGACTGAAGCTTGATCTTGAGAAGATAATTGATGAGCTCCTTCAACATCAGAATCAAGTTCAAGTCCTATTAATAATTTTATTTGTGATGAAACATGAGAGTTGCTTACTGAAGAAGAAATGAATGAATCACAAAATGAAAATCTTGAGTCTATAGCATCTTCAATAAATGAATGAAATCAATCAATGGCATCTGCATTACCACAATTAGTATGAACTGATTGAATAGATTGAGATGATTGAGCAAGCTGAACTAGTTGATGAACAACATCTTCAGGCATGCCAACAAGTTTTGATCCAGATGATATGGATTCTTCTATGGATACTTTTGCTGATAATGTGTTTTGAGATAGTGCTGATAATGTTGAATTCGATGAATTTATAGCTACTGCAGGATGAATGTCATTTACTGAATGTTCTGCATCTTGAGATACAGATAGTATATTTTGGATTAGAGTTTGTATGATATTTACTGAAACTACTTGAGTAGTTGATCAAAAAGTAATTAATGCTACAGAAGAAGCAATAGATGAAATAAATAATGTACTATTGAAATTGAAAAGATCTTGAGCAATTATGAAGCACAAGAAAACAGATGAAATGTGGGAAATATGACTACAAGATATAGACTTTTGAGAAATATTCTCTTTTGATCTTGTGCTTAGAACAAAACCGATTTTTCCTTGATATTGATCATATAAAGATGAAGTTAGGATAGCAATGTTTGAAGAAAATAATAGGTCTATGGAAGAAAGTATTTTGTGAATGCATTCAAGTCAAGATTTAGAAGCTGAAAAAAATAAATATCTAGTGAGAGCAAACCCAGCTAGAATGAATGCAACAAGTTCACCGTCATGAAGTGTGTCAAATAGACAAACAAATATTGACTATGCAAATTTAAGAGCTGATTCATTAACTATAGATTATGAAGATATACCTGATAATATGTCTGATTCAGATAGATATAAATCTATGGATATATTTCATTGATTTCTTGAATTTAATATGTCTTATTGGGAACAGAAAAATTCTACTTTATGATCTATAGAAGATATATCAAGATGATTTAAAGAAAGAGTTGTTACATGAGGTTGATAAAAATAGCAAGACTTTTCTTGTTATTTTTTTTATAATATTTATATTAGTAAAAATTTATTAAATTATACTACATTTATGTTGCTTATTTGAGATATTCATATAACTTGAACATATTTAAATAAAACTATAAATTCAATAAAAAGTTTTATTGATAATAATCCAACAGAAGACAATATTGTTTTTTTAGGTGATTATGTTTATCATTTTAGTTATGATAGAAAATCATTGCTTGCATTATTTGAACTTTTTGTAGAACTTTTTGAGTCTTGAAAAAATGTTTATGTATTGGCTGGTAATCATGACTGGATAAGTGATAAGTTTGTATTTTTAGAATGACAAAAAAGTTTTGATATTATTAATGGTAAATTTAAAAATAAATTAAACTTTATAACTAAGCCTGAACTTGTTAATGTTGAGTGAAGAGATGTTTTGTTTTTCCCTTATACATATGAATCAAGCCAAAATATACAAAAGTATCAAAATCCTAAATGAAAAATAGAACTAACTATAAACTCATTACTTGATTCTGAGAATAAGTATGAAAAAGTTTCAGCTAGGATAAATAATGATTTATATGAATATTTATCTGAGAACCCAGAGCTTTTGGTGATTCATCACTATTATATAGCAGATACAGTTTTTACATGACAAAAAAGTAGATTTTCTTATAAGGATATAGCTATAATTCCTGATTTTCTTAGTGAATTTCCAAAGTCACATTATATATCATGACACTTACACCAGTGATTTGTATATAAAAATTATTTTTGTACTTGAAGTATATGGAATACATCTTTCTTGGAGCAAAATCAATTTAAATTCTTATATAAATATGATCCCAAAGAAAATATCATTAACTCATATAATATAAATATAAATCCATATCTTTTTTGGGACTCTAATGATTTTATAAATGAAGATTCAATTAGAGATTTTATAACTCAGGTTTATAATAACAATTTAGATAACTTTAAATCTTGAGATTTTAAATTTGAGGATAATTGACTTCAAGAATTGATATTTAAAGATATAGTTTTAACAATTTTTTCAGATAATATTGAATATGATAATATTTATGATATAATTGATGAAAGTTTATATAATAAACTTAAAGAACTAAAAATAAAAAAACAAAAGCTTAATATTAATAGTGTAGTTAATATGGCTGAGGAATTACAAAAAGATTTAGAAACAAGTGTTAGTTGATGGAGAGATTTATTGAAATCATATATAGAGCAAAAATATAAGTCTGATTCTGGTAGATATGAACAAAAACTAAAAGATTTAAAAATATTATAAAATTTGCAAAAACTGTATAATTTATTATAATATAGTATAGATTATTATTTAAATAAAAACAAAAAATGTGAATAAAAAATAAAACTTACTCATTAATTTTAATTTTCTGATTTATACTTTTTTTAAATATATATTTTTTTGATTGAGGATTATTTTTTGATAAAGTTTTTGCAGCTGATTGAGATGAAGATGAAAGTAATTTTGTTGCAATATTAGAAGTTATTGTGCAATTTTTCTACATAATAACTCGACCTTTTATAACTATTGCTTGAGCTAGTTTGTCTAATGAATTTGTTTATTGAAGCATATTCAACTTAGATGATAGTTTGTGGATGTTTTGGAATATGATGAAAAACTTTGCAAATTATATAATTGCATTTGTTTTTCTTGCTTCTATATTTTTTTACCTTTTGAATTATAAACAAGATAAATTCAATCCCAAAAAATTGCTTCCTAAGATGTTGGTTGCGGCTGTTTGAGTTCAAGCAAGTTGGTTTATAGTTGCTGTATTGATAGATATTAGTACCATACTTACATATAGTTTGTGAGCTATGCCACTTAATGTTTTGGAAAATGTAGAACAAGAGCCAGAGCCAATTATGTTGCCAATTATGAGTGTAGATTTATCCGAATTAGAATTTGAGTGACTAACAGATAGTGAAAGAACTGTGATGTTCAAAAACCCTTGAGATGATACTAGATATGTAAGTTGTAAAACTGATTGAGCTGAAATCGATTGGGAATGGTTGGATAGTGATGAACTTAGAGAATCTTTGTGAGAAGATGCAGATTATAGTACTGATTGATGTGTATTTTGAGGTAAGCTGTTTTGACAATGATGAGATAACTGGCATGAGGATAGAGAAGATTTGATTAGCTCATGAAGAGATTTATGTGATCCAACATGAGATGACTGTATGAGTGTAAAAGAATATTCTGATAGTTTGAAATGATTTGCTTGACCTTTGTATACTTTATTCTGAAGTCTTACTAATATATCTGATATGAGTGTTTTTTGAGTATGAGGTCAGTGAGCTAATGTCTGAGCATACTCAGTTCTTGCAATTATGAAAATAATTATATTTTTAGCTTTAGTTATTCCCTTGATAACATTAGCAATCATATTGATTATTAGATGAGTTCTTATTTGGTTGATAGTTGTTGTTTCACCTTTGCTTGCAATTTCATGGAGTCTAGGTTTGAAAATGTGATTGTCTGAGGATAAAATGTCTATTTGATCAATATTGTGATTGATATTTTTGCCAGTTACTGCAGCTTTTGCAGTTAGTATTAGTATAATATTTTTGACAGTACTTACTTGAACCTTGGATGAATGAGTAAAATGATGGGAGGCTTGAGTTGAAATTACTAGTACACAAGAAGAAAATGATTCAGATGATGAAGATGACAAAACTCAAACTATTTGTTTTGATTTACCATTGTGAGATGATGAATCAACTCAAACTTGTTTTACTACTCCTTGAGAGGCTTTGTGAATATCTCCTTTTTTGGATATATTTTGATGGATTTTAATAAATTTATTTGCAGTAGCTTTGATGTGGGCTATAATTTTTGCAGCATTAAAAACATCTAAGATGACAAGTTGAGTAGTTAAGTGGGTGGATAATATATCTAAAGAGGCTATGAAAACTGCACCTATAATTCCATGAGGTCAAAGAGGTCAAAGTATTGGTAGTATTGAGAGGAGTCTATGACATTTAGAAACACAGCCATCAAGAATGCAATGAAAACAATTTAGTGAATGATGATTGCTTGATGATATAGAAAATCTTCAATGAACTATGTCTTGAAAACATAGAGAGACAAGGAGGGATCTTTCCAAGAATTTAGAAGGTTTGTCTGACGAGGACTCCAATAAGTTTACTAGTAAAGTTACATCATCAATTCCATCTTGAACAGATTATACTTCAGTAGAATGAACTGCTATATCTTCTCTAAAACAAAGAGATTCAACTTTTGATAATGCAAATAGTTTTGCAGATATAGCATCTGATCCTGAGATGAGAGCTTATTATAATGCGAATTATTGAAATATAGATGAAATATTGGTTGCAAGTTCACGTAGTGATGATTCAGAATCATTAAGAATGAATTTATTAGAAACACAAAACGAACTTTATGAATCTTTACAATCAGATTCATGAGCTGATACTTATTATATATGATCATGAAAATTTATAAAAAAATGAGATATTGTCTATAATTTCAATAATGATTGAAGATTGTATACTTTATGAGAACCATGAGAAATAAATTTATCTAATGCTAGTTCAGATGAAATTAAATCATTTGCTGAAACTATAAAGGATTCTGCAATTGAAAATGCAGAGCATAATATTAATAGAATAATCTGATTAGATTCTGATAATGAGATTACTATAAACTGAAAGAAATATAGATTTAGTGGTTTCTGAGAAGATGAAGAACTCACACTAGAGGAATTAGACGAATAAATTTAAATGAAAACAAAAAAAAATGCATAAATATATTTATAAACTTATTT
>CAZACQ010000010.1:31249-34930 GCA_964483725.1 uncultured Candidatus Peribacteria bacterium
AATAAATTTAAATGAAAACAAAAAAAAATGCATAAATATATTTATAAACTTATTTGATTGTCATTACTTTTGCGACTTATCTATCCTTCTTTTTCATTGGCATGATGAGAAGATACAGATTTTTTGATAGAAGTTTTGAATACTTTGGTAATGCTTATGAGTTGGTTTTGGATAATACCTTCTGTAATAGCTGGTACTTTGATGACTAATCAGTTTGTTTATGGTGAGTTTATGCATTTGGATATGTATCTATGGACACTATGGAATATGATGAAAAATTTTGCAAATTTTGCACTAGGTTTTATATTCCTTTTTGTTATTTTTAAAACATTTTTTAAATGAGAGCCTTGAAGTGTCCTCAAATCTTATTTACCTAAAATATGACTTGCTTGAATACTTATACAAGCTACATGGTTTTTGGTTGCAGTTATTATAGATATTACATTAGTTGCGATGGCAGCAGTTTCAGCTTTGCCAGGTTATTTTGTTGATAGTGGTGATGGTGAATATGTGATAACTATGCCCGATAGATGTGATTTTTTTAAGTGAATAAAAGATGCTGAAAATATTGATAGTATGTGTCAGTGAGATCAGGAAGTTGATCTTACTGCTATTTCTGCAACAGCAGTAGATGCAAGTTGACCTTTACTTTATTTTGGTTTTAATGTTTTACAGTTGCAAGATTTTAATCATACTTCTGTTACAAGTTGGGATAATTTGACAGTAGAGTTTTTAGTTAAATTGTTTATATCATTATTGTTCACAATTCCTATATTGATATTGATGATAATAAATCTTATTAGAATATTTTGGTTGTGGATGTTTATAGTTTTTTCTCCTTTTGTAGTACTAGATGCAGTATTTGGTAATGCAGTAACTTCCAAAATGGAGTGAGCTACCAAAAAGTTAACATTAGCAAACTTCGTATGATTAGCATTTCAGCCTGTGATAGTAATATGAATGTTGTGAATAATTTTGATATTTGTAACTTGATTGATGCAAGTTTTTCAAATTGATGAAAATGAGGATCAAAATGATATAGTAGCAGCTAATTTATCTGAAGTTATGAATATAGTTCAAGATGATGGTGATGCAGGTTGACATATAAAACTAGAGGGAGAAGAATGATGAGCACAAATATGAGTTACGGCTTCTAATATTAAACAGTCCTGAAATTATGTAGGAGGTTTCCTATGATATATAATAATATCTATTTTTGTTTCTTTTATGGTTTGGTCATTGATAAAAGTATCTTTTAAGACTTCAGATATTACAAGCTGAGCTGCTCAATCAATGTTTAATTTTGCTGAAGAATCAATGAAAACTATACCAATAGTGCCTTGAACAAATTACAGTGTAGGTGCTTTGCAAAGAGCTCAAAAATCATTTTGATGAGAAATGTTTAAGTCAATACAAGGTAGTCAAGCTTCTAAAGTTGAAGATTATATAGATTATATTTATTGATGAGAAGGTCTTTCTAGTGAAGAGTATACTACTTTGCAAAGGCGTGTGTCTCAAGTAAGTTCAGGTGATCCTTGAGCTGTAACAAGAGCCTTTTCAACTCTTAGAAATGAAACAGAATGACCATTGGTTCCAAATAAAGATCCTAGACTTGAAGAGTTTATTGAATCTATTACTAAAAAATATGCTGAAGAAATTCTTGATGAAAATAATAGAAGAGAATTATTAAATGAAGATGGTAGTGTAAACTGGTCAAGTCATAAATTTAGATGATTTATTAATCATATGATGGCTTGAAATAGCGCTCCTAACAAATCACAATTCAAAGATTTAACAACTTCATCAGATTATACTGATGTTAGAACTCAAAATTTAAGAGATATATAAGCTAAAATGAGTACAGTAAAACTATTTATTAAATATTTGCTAATATTTTCACTAACAAGTGTATTCTTGCTTAGTTTTGCTGTTGCTTGAGAATCATTTAGTTTTGCATGAGAACTTTCTGATGCTACAGAGTCTTCTGTTTGAATTTTGGAAAGAATATTGAATATTTGATACATTGTAATATGGCCTATGTTGGTTGTAGCAGGAAGTACTATGGATAATAGTTTTGTTTACTGATCTATAATAAATTTTGATCAGTATTTGTGGTATTTTTGGAATATGACCAAAAATTTTGCAAACTTTGCTTTGTGATTTGTTTTTTTATTGGCAATAATATTTTATTTCTTCTGATATAAGCAAGAGAAGTTTTGACCAAAAAGATTTTTCCCTAGAATGTTGCTAGCTTGAGTTACTATACAGGCAAGTTGGTTTATAGTAGCTGTGATTATTGATATAAGTACTATTCTAACTTATAGTGTTTGATCTATGCCTCTTAATGTAGTAAGATGAAGTGAAGTTTTTGATAGAAATGTACTTGTACAAAATAGTGTAAGTGATATTGAAGGAATTTGAAATACATTTAATTCAACATGATCTAATCTAGTTTGGTTTAAAGATTGAGAGTCCTCATATTTACCTTGTGGTTTTGAGAGGAGAGAATGAGACTATTATTTTTCTTGAGACCTTTTTGATCAAATTCAGTCTAGTGCTTCAGAAATATCAGACTCTTCTGGTAATATTGAATTAGATGTAGATTGATGATCTTGTGTAGTACAACTTTTATGAAATAGACTTATAGAAGCACCAGATGATTCCTTATCTATTACTCAAATAAAGGAAGAAATAGAAGAAGACTGATCTGAATGAACTGATGTATGAATTCCAATATCAGAACTTATGAGTGTGTGAGAATGACTTACATGAGTTTTTTATACATTGTTTTGAAGTTTTTTGTGAAGTTCTACAATGGCAACTTCTACATATTGACTATCTTCTGATACTCCGAGTTGACCTATGTTGGCTGTATTATTAATGAAAATCTTTATATGACTTGCACTTTTGGTACCACTTTTTGCTTTGGTAATAATATTGATTGTTAGAGTATTTTTGCTTTGGTTTCTTATAGCATTTTCTCCATTATTTGCTTTGGTTTATAGTATGGACTTATGACTTTCAGAAAAAATGTGAAAATTTTCTCTTTCATGATTTTTTTGGTTGATCCTTTTGCCTGTATTTGTGGTTTTTGCCTTGAGTATATGATTGATCTTGATGACTATTTTAAGTGAAAGTATATGAAATACTCATGAAACCAACCCAATTTGAATAGCTATGGCACAAAGAGAAGATACTTCTAATTCATGCTGGGAAATATGAGATGAATTTCCTGATGTGTGTTTTGGAGAACCAGAGTCAAATGCAATATGATTTTCTATTTTCTTGGATTATTTTTCTTGGATAGTTATTAATATATTTTGAATAGCAGTTATGTGGATTTTGGTATTTGCTGCCATTAGATCTGCAAAGATTACATCTTGAATTGCAGACTATATTGATACTCATGCTAGAGGTCTTTTGAAAACTGCTCCTGTAGTTCCAAGTCATACTTGAGTTCATAGTATTTGAGAACTTAAGAAAGCTAAGCAAAGACTTAATGAAGTTCCTGGTAATGCCTATGAAAGACAATATAGAGAATGAGCTGGGCAACATGTTAATGAATTTCAGCAAAGATTGTCATGAAATAATAGATGAAGAGATAGTTCTGATGATCAAGATCAGTGAGCTTCTTGAGATGGTGGTGATGGTAATCAAAATAGATAAAAACTACTAATAAAA
>CAZACQ010000011.1:0-24585 GCA_964483725.1 uncultured Candidatus Peribacteria bacterium
GAAGAAGATGAAGAATAGTAATTAATAAAAATAAGCTGCTTAATGCAGCTTTTTTTTATTAAAAAAAAGTTTCTTAGTATGAAACTTTTTAAAATGCCCAGAGCGGGACTTGAACCCACACGCCTATACAGGCACTACCACCTCAAGGTAGCGTGTCTACCGTTTCCACCATCTGGGCACAGACATTATTTATAATAAATTTTATAAAAAAATCAATTATACTTGATATTTTATATATCATAATTATACTAAGATATTTATATATTAAATTAATAAGATGAGTGAAGAAAATAATACAAAACATAATATTGAAATTTCTGATGAACTTTATCAAGCAGTTCAACAGTTAAAGGAAGTTTTACAGCAAATGACTGGTAAAGAAATTAAATCTGATGAAGAAGTTATATGAATATTAGTTTCATGATTTATTGAATCAATAATGTCACAACAATGAGGTCAAGATTGATCTCAATGACAATGATGAAATCAATCTTCACAAATTATATCATAAAAAATATTAAGCTGGATAAATTCCAGCTTTTTAAATTGAAAAAAAAGCTTAAATCTTTATAAATAGTATTAATTTATAGAGTAAATAATACTATGAAATTTTATGATAAAGTAAAAATAAGTTTACAATCTTGAAAGTGATGAGATTGACTTGCAAGTTGAAGGAGAGAAGCAAAAGTACCTTACTGATGACCATCTGGTTGAGATGGTTGAAATTGAGGTGATATAATTTTAAAAGCTAGTAAAGATGAAAATACATTACTTAAATTTAAGTATAATAAAATACATAAAGCTGAAAAATGAATGCCTTGAATGTCAAAAGATATGTATTGAAAATCTGGTAACAATCTTGTTTTAAACTTACCTATCTGAACTCTTGTAAAAGATGTAAAGACTGGTAAAGTATTGTATCAATTTACACAGGATTGAGAAGAATTTAAAATTCTTAGATGATGAAGATGAGGTTGGGGTAATATTCATTTTAAAAATTCTACTAACCAATATCCTGAATTTGCACTATTATGAGAACCTAGTATATCTATGGAAATTGAATTAGAATTACAATTATTATGAGATATATGTCTTATAGGGACTCCTAGTGTTTGAAAGTCTACAATCATAAATAGTGTAAGTAATGCAAAAGCAAAAGTAGCAGATTACCCTTTCACTACTATAGTTCCAAATCTTTGAATGGTAAAAAGATATGATAAGGATTTTTGTATAGTTGATATTCCAGGACTTGTAGAGTGAGCAGGTCAATGAAAATGACTTTGATTTAACTTTCTTAGACATATACTAAAAGGTTCTAATTGGATTTTTGTGTCTGATTTATCTAGGCTTGATTCATGAATAAACGATTTTTCATTACTTTTTAATGAAATAATTGCATATTTAGAATATAGATATATTTGAAGTTTTGAATTTTGAGAAAAGATAAATTGAATAGATTTTGAATTATTTGAAGATGATTGACTAATAGCGTTTCTAGCTTACTGAATTTTTTTGGATTGAAGCAAAGAAAAGTTATTTAAAAAATATATTAGTTTTATTGTAAACAAGCTTGATTTAGTATCTGATGAATATATAGTTTCTGAATATCATGTTTCATATATTAATTCAATTTTTGAAAAATTATCCAATTATTGAAATATTTCAAAAGATAGTATATCACAAAATACAATATATTTGTCAGCTGCAAATAAGAGATGAACTGATGAATTTTTAGATTTATCATATAAGACATTAACAAAAGTAAATATTAGTGACTATATTAGCTATACTTGAGAGATGGTATGTGATTTGAAAGATAATTATGTCAAAGATATAACTTTAGATGAACTTAATTATTTAACACAAGAATGATATTTAAATGAAGCTTTTGACTGAAAAATATGGGAGATATATCATAGTGATTTTTCTTATTTTTCATATATATTACCTTGGTGAAATGATCAAGCAGAAAAATGGTTTTGGGAAAAGATGAATAAAGAATGAGTTCTTTCTTATTTTAATAAAATGTGAATTAAAAATTGAGATGTTATAAAAGTTGAAAGTGATTATGATTTAGATCCTATTTATATTAAATATGAATATTAATGATTCAAAGTTTTTAAAAAATTCAAGGCAGATTAGGTATATAACTTTTTTTGTTACTATTTTTTTTATTTCTCTTACAGTGAATCTTTATGTAAATAATGTAAGACAAACAAATATAAATATTGAAGATAGAATTTCAGAAAGAGAAAGAATTAAAGAAGAAAGACAATTTTTAGAAAACTTTGAAATGCCATATCTTAAATCTGATTATTCAAGAATATTTATTGCTCATGAATCTAATATTATAAGAGATAATCAGTATCGTATAGTATTAGAAGATATGGATTATGATACTACTGAACAAGAAGAAGAAGAAGGGATTGATATGGTTAGAAGGTGAGAAGAAATTACTAGTTTAAATAATCCTCAGGAAGCTTGGCATCATTTTTTCAGGGTTAAATTTGATAATATAAATCTTTAAATTATGATTGATTATTTATATATAATATTAGACTTTATTTTTGATAGAGTAGTATATGTTTTATTAATTTTGTTTATTATATTTTTTACTACTTTTTTTCAAAAGTATCATTATATTATTTTGTACAAAATTTGACATTTCTCTTGAAAGGTTTTCACATTAGTATCAAATTTTTTTATAAGACTTTGAGTTATTATTCATGAGTTTGCTCATATATTTTTTGCTTTTATTTCTTGAGCTGAAATAAAAGAAGTTAAATTATTTTCAAAAGATTGATGACATGTAAGACTTTCAAATAAAGATTATATTTGAGCAATTTGATCTAATAATATGAATCCAATCTTATTTTGATTATTTTTATTTTTTAATAGAGTATGAGTCTTTCTTACTAGCTTAGGCCCACTATTATTTTGAATTCTAATTTCTTTATTGTTGGTAAATTTTTCATTTTGATTTTCTCTTTTGAGTATTAATACTGATATTTCATATTATGATTTTAATCAATTATGATTTTTAAATGTATTTATTTTGTTTTTGTATTGATTTTTTTTGTGACAAAGTTTTATCTTATCCTGGCAAGATATTAAGAATCTTTTCTTTTATAATTGAACTTGAGTTATAGAAATATTTGTAGGTAGTCTTATAAATACATTCTTTTTTATATTGTTTTTATTTATAGCATCTTATTTATATATTTATTTTGTTTTTTTCTGAACAGTATATTTTATTTGATTTTTAACTTTACTTATTATATATTATTTATTATTATTAATCAAAAAACTTATTTAAATTTTAATAAACTAATTATTATGACTCAATTATTTATTTCCAATCATATTTTAAATTGAGATAGAATTGAAATTAACAATATTAATATAATAAAAAAAATAAAAAATGTATTAAGGGCTGGATCTTGATATAAGTTTTATTTGCAAGATTATTTTGTTTCTTGAGATGATTTTACTCTAACTAGATATTTAGTTGAAGTGGAGTCTTTAGAAAAAAGTAATTTGATTTGATTAGTTAAAGATAAAGAGTCTTTTAATATTAATTATTCAAATACATGAATATTAGTTCCATTATTAAATAGTTTTGATAAAATTGAGCTGATTGTCCAAAAGCTATCTGAATTATGAATTGAAAATATAGTTTTTTGGAAAAGTAGATATAGTCAGATAAATACAATAAATGATAAAAAAATTGAAAGGTTTAATAAAATAGCATTAGAAGCTGTACAACAAAGTAAATGATACTATGTTCCCAAAATTTTTTATACTAATTCTTTATCAGATTTTATAAAAGACAAAAAAATAATTTCATTTAATTTTAATTGAGAAAATTATAAAAGATTAAATTTACCTAAATCTAATTTGTTTTGAATAATATGACCAGAATGATGATTATCTCAAGAAGATCTGAAAATAATTGATTGAAGTATAGAAAATACAATCTCTTTGTGAAATAATATTTTAAGGGCAGAGACTGCTGCTATTATTTGATGACGAATAATAATTAATGCTTAATCATATATTACATTAGTAAATACTCTTTCTACATCATCATTATCTTCTAATTCTTCTATTAATTTTAAAAGTTTTTCTATTTCGTTCTCATTTATTTTCATCTTATTTGTTGGAATATATTCTATTCAAGAATCAACTATTTTATAATTATCATTTATTAAAAAATTCATTATATTTTGAAATTCATTTTTTTCTCAAATAATTTTGAATGTATTTAATTCGATTTCATATATATCATCTGCTCAGGATAATATCGCAGTTTTTTCAACTTCATCATAACTAATTTCTTTAATATTCTCGATTTCTTTTCATTTATCTAATTTTTTTTCTTTTTTTCAAATAATTATAAAATAAGATTTTGCTTCAAATTGCCAAGATACACTTCAAGGTTCTCCAAGACTTCATCAAAAGCTAGTGATTGTAGCTCTAATTTCAGATGAACTTCTATTTTTGTTGGAACTTAGACTTTTTATATATAAAGCTGCTCATCAAGGTCAATATCATTCATAGTAAATTTCTTCTATATCTTCAGAATTAATTTTTCCTGCTCATTTTTGTATAGCTCTATTTATCACATCCTTAGGTAAATTATAGTACCTAGCTTTTTCTAGTGCACTTGCTAAACTTGGATTTAGACTTGGGTCATCTCATCATTTTGCAGCCATTTGGATTATTTTTCAAATTTTTGTGTAGATTTTTGCTTTTTTACTATCTTGCACTGCTTTTTTATGTCTAATATTATGCCATTTACTATGTCAAGCCATAATTTTTTTATATAATATTTTAAGTAAAAATTAATTAATTATTTTTATTCATTTTTTCTTTATATTTTTTACATATTCAGGATTTTTTATGCTTGCTTTTCATTTTTTATCTGTTGTTAAAGATAATATATCATTTCATATCATTACTTGTACATCACTACTTTTCATACTTTCTCAAAAATCTATAGAAACTATTTCTTTTTTTGATTTCTTTACAAATTCATAACTAAGTTCTGGTTCAATTTCGTTACTTTCTTCTTCTGGGCTTTCTTCAAATGTTCTTACTGATATACTTAATCAAAGTTCTTTTTCTAGTTCATTAATTTTAGATCATTGTTTTCATATTATTGATCATTTATTTTTTTCAGGTACAATTAATTTAATTGAATTGCTTCATTCAGCTTTTATTTTTATTGGGAACTTATAATTATTAGTTATATTCTCTTGTAAGTATTTTATTCAATATGAAATAAGTCATCAAAGACTCTTTTCTTTTTCTTCTTGCATTTCTTCTACTTCTTTGATTGGCATTACTACAACTTCTTCTCAGTAAGAATAAACTTCAAATTCTACATCTTCAGAAAAGAAATCATAAATTTGTATAACTGGTCTTGCAAGGTCAGCTGATTCCATTCACTCTGGCACTTTAACAGTGTGTTTTAAGTTTAGAACTTTGTCTACTTTTCATCATTTTATAAATATTACTGTATCTACTACTTGAGGAATAACTCACATTTCTATGTTTCACAAAAACCTTTGTATACTATCCACTGGTTTAGTAGCATGTATTACTCAAATAAGTCAAATACCTGTTAGTCTAAGGTCTTTGAATAGTTCAAAATCGTCTGTATTTCTTACTTCATCATATACAGTATAATCCGGTCTTGATAAAAGTAGTATATCTCTTACTTCGCTATGTGGAGCATAAGAAAAACTATATTGAGTAACTTCATCTGGTACTAGTAGGTCTCTTGGAGATTCAATTGTTTTGATGATTTTGTTATCATTTACATACATTTCTGTTAGTGCTTGTGCAAATGTTGTCTTACCTTGTCAAGGAGAACCACTTAATAAAATTCATTGTGCTTGATTCCTAAGCATATTTAATAGTTCATCATCTAATCAATAATCTTCTATTGATAGTTTTTTAATTGGTTTTACAACTGTAATTTCAATTCAGTCTGATAAAGGAGGTAATACTATTACTGTTCTATAAGGTCATACTTGAAGTACTTTTGACATATTTCTATCAATTTCAAGAAAAGAGTCATCATTTTGATCGATTTCTTTATAAAGTTGATTAATTATGTTATTTAGATAGTTTTTGCTAGGTGTCTCTTCAATCTTTTCAGATTCCCATCAACCAGGAACTCATTTTTTTCTTAATATTTCTACATTTTCTTTGAAATGTACTGACATAGTTGTTTCATCAAAAAATTGATCCAGTACGGATTCATGTTTAGATAATATTTTTTCCATAATTATTTGATTTTTTGTTAAAAATGTTTAATATATTCATAATAAAGATTTTAATAGATTTTTCAACCAAAATAAAATGCAATATTTTCATATATCCTGATTGAAACAAATATCTGAAAAACAAGAAAAAATAAATCTACTAATTAAATGAAATGATGAAAACTCTATAAAAAATATACTTAAATCTTATTGAATAGTAGTTTTTTCAGTTAATCCATTTTCAGATTCACCAGAGACAATATGAAAAGTTAATTTCAAATTTGATCATGATTGAGAAATTATAGAGTGAGTTCTTTGAGAAGAAAAAGTTAAAGATTGATTTTTTATCTTAGAGAAATCTTGATTTGACTTAACTTATATTAATAATTTAGCGAACCCAATTTCTGATGAACAGGTAGAAAATGTTTTAAATAAGTTAAAAAAAGATCTAGACGAGAAAGAATCTACTATAGAAGTTTGAAAAAAATGAAAGTCATATAAAATATATGATGAAAAATTTTCTGAAAAAGATATTCTTAATGTTAGATCAATAGCAGATGAAACTATTAAAGATTTTGAGAATTTAAAATCTAATGTTTGAGATAGGATTTCAGTATCTGAAATTAAAGAACTTGATAACTTGGTTCAAGAACTTAAAAAATATAAACTTTGAAATAATGTAGAAAAAATATCATACATACTAGATAGCTTGTTGACAAAAATGGAACAAATAGAAATGAAATTTCTTGATATAATGAAAAAGGAAGAAAATGTTACTGTATGAAGTGAGGTTATTTCTGAACTTGATTTTGTTCTAGAGTATGAAAAATATAAAAAATCTCAGAAAATAAAAAAAATGTGAAATTTAATAAACACTACACAAACTACAGATGATAAATATTATACATTTTTATGAAAAGCTTGAATATACCTAAAATTCTTTGTTAAAGAAATTAAATTTAGGCTAAATAACTATAAATCATTAATAAATAATTCATTTATTTTTATCGAAGTATTATTAATTTTCTTAATATTAGAGCTTATATTTTATAATATATATTTATCATTGGTATGAGAATGAGTTGATTCTATATATTATTATTTATATAACATATGATTATTATGATTTATATTTTTTATTATAAAAACAATCAAGAACTTAAATAATAATATTAAATCTAATCCATTACTAAATATTATATTGATTTTTGTATGATTTTTATTATTTTATGTTTTATCAAGTATTTTATTTAATACATTTGCCTTGTAGTAAGTTAATTAGATTTTCAATATATTCATAATGTTATTGTTATTAATTGTTTTTAATATTATTTTTGCTTATTTTTTTTATTTTGTATGAACTTGGTATTTTTCCTTAATACCAATTTTTTTTACTATTTTTTTGTTAGCGAATCTATCATCAATTTTTTGAGAAGTTGGATTAAAAAAAATTGATATAAAAGAACTCTTAGTTAGAAATTTATTTTATATAGCATGGTGATTGATACTTATTTGATTTTATTGAATTTTATTTCAGTTGAAGCCTTTTGCTTTGTCAGAAGTTCATTACATTATGATTTTGGTTTATTTTAATATTGTTGCAAACATATTATCCTATTTATTTGATTATAAGGATTGAAGATATATATTTCATTTTTGATACTATTTTTCACTATTAATCTTACTTTATCAAGCATTTATTTCTTGAGCTCCTAGTTCAGATATATTTAATTTATTTCTACTTTTAATTGTTCTTACATTTGTTTTTTATACATTCTTAGTATTTATAGTTTCTAATTTTGTTAAAGATGATCTAAAGCTTCTTAAGCAATTGAATTTTCTATTTTTTATATTTTTTATTGTTATATTTATTTATTCAAATTTGTATAACAATCCTTACTTAGCTGTTTTACTTTCTCAATTGTTTCTTACTTTTTTGTTTTTATTTATTTTTTATATTAATAAATATATAAAAAATTATGAACCAGAAAGTATAGAGCTTAATCCAATTGATAGGATTCTTTCTGGTAAAAATATATTAAATTATGAGAAGAAAAACACAGATACTAAGTATGATTTGTTTACAAATATTAGTTCCTTTTTTAATGAAATACCTTGATTTCTTAAGTTCTTGCTAGCATTATTAAATTTATTTTTAATTTTTGTTCAAATATATTTATTCATATCAAATATATGAAGTTCTTATATACTTTATTATGAATTATTGTATTGGTTTTGAATTTTATTATTTATTGTTAATTTTATACTTTTAAAACAAATAAATTATTATTACTATTTACAGAGGATATTTGCTTTTTTTATACTTAATTTTTGAATTTACTTAACAATATTAAATATTTTTTGACATGATACTAATTATATAGTAATATTTTGAATTTTGTGGAGTATAATAAGTAGTCTATTTTTGTTTATGACAAAACATATAATGTATAAAAAGTTGTTGTTTAAAGAAGATTATTATGTTTGGATACTGTCTAACTTTATTACAATTTTTATTAATATGTATTTTGTTTATCAACTTAATATTGAAAATTCATTAAAAATATCTATAGTTCTAGTATATATTGGTATTTGGTTGTTTATAAGTTTTTACAATATCAAGCATATAGAAAATACTTTTAAAAAGATATAATTTAAAATAAATTATGAATCCAATTAATCCAGAAATCCCTAAAGATATAGATAAACCTATTTCAGATTTAGACTCAATTTCTAATATGTCAATTCCAGATATGAAGAGATACATCAATTCTTCATTATTTTCAAAATGAAATGATTTTGTTTCAATACAAAATAATTTTTTTTATAATTTTAATTTAGTAAAAGAATATATTAATACTTTAAAAAATAATATAAAAGAAACTGAAGATAAACAAACTCAGGCTGAAATTGAATGAGATTGAGGTAATTATTGCATACTTAATATTGAATTAAGTCAGCTTAAGAGTAAGGAATGAAGATATATTGAATTTTGTGTGTTGTTAGTAGAAATGTATTTTGATATACTTATAGACTATGGTATTGATAATTTAAATGCCTTATTTAGTGAGAAAGATGATGATAGCTTGAATACTCTTTTTGAGGATTATTCTTCAATATTATCTTTTATTAAATCTCATTATGATTCCAAGAAATCAACTAATAATACATTATTAAATCAGATTAAAGACTGAGTATTTAGTGCAGATACAAGTAAGATTAAATCATTAAAAGAATGAATAAACAAAGACAGCGAAGATATAGATAATAATATTAAATTAATAAGTGATTATGAACTTTTAATTTCCTTACTGTATTTCAAAAATATTTCTGATTTATGATTTATAAAAAAATTATCTATAATAATTTCAAATTCACAAAAAAAATTTTCACAATGATTCAACTGTGATATGGAGATTTTAGAAAAATATAGGTATAAGCTAAGACAATTAAATAATACATATTCAACTGCTAGTGATGAAATGAAATCAACAATTAATACCATTATTTGAAATGATTGAGTTGAATATAATAAAATTTTTTATAAGCTTGAATTTATTATACAATTATTTAGGTATGTACTAATTTTTAAACAATGAGCAGCAAACATATCTTCATCTTTTAATAAAGATTATTTAGATGAATATTTTAAAGAATTTGAAGAAAATAAAGATATTTATTCTCAAGAAACTATACAAGCAATATATAATCTTTTTTGAACACTTTATAATCAAATACTTGATCAACAGTCAGCTAATACTTGTTATAATAAATGAATTGAAGAAGAACCTGAAGACTCTAAAATGAATTTTGCAAATACTATAAGTAGAAATCAGTTATATTATAATACAGTAAGATTAATCTCTGACTTACAATTCTTATTAGCAAAAATTAGGAATCCAAATTTATTTAATTATGACTCTGAAGGACTTACAAACGAGATATTTAATTTTCAAGAAGAAATTTTATCTCACTTAAAAAAAATAGAAAATGAGAATGTATTGTTAAGTTGAGTAATATCATGAAATTCTTATTTACTTTCTGAACGACTTTCAGAAGAAATAGTTGAATTATTTAATGATAGAAAAACAAATTGATTTGTTTGAAGGGTCTTAGAAGAATTAGATAAACATGAGTGAAAAATAGATAGTTTATCAGAATCTAAAATGATTTTTACTTCATTAATTACAATATTGTATTATTATCTAATACAAACTTATAATGAAATTATTGATAATTCTAAATTAAAAGCTGATAAGTATGATATTGATTATGACTATCTTAATTTTCTTTTTGATAAAAAAACTATTGAATTAATTAGTTCTAAAGGAACTTTAGAGACTGATTACTTGGTTAAACTTTATAATACTGTAATAAATGAAAAAGATAAATGATCAAATGATGTATTAGAATTTGAAAAATTGTTTAGTTTGAATTGAAATCAAGAAAGTGAAGATAAAATAATATCAAAATTAATTAGATCTATTCCAAATACTCATACATGATGAGTTGAATTTTTTAGTTTTATTAAAATGGAAAAATATTTTAAACAGATATGAAAAATTAAATTTAATCATATAATTAGATTAATATTTGGAATTATTGATAACTTTGATTTACAGTATAGTCCTTGACATAGTAGGAGAGTAGCAAAAAATGCTGAATACATATCTAATATTTTATTATCATCAGAAGAATTTTGTAATAAGTATAATTGAGAGATAGAGTTTGTCCAAAGAGAAATGTTAAATATACTTAATAGTAAATATTATGAATGAATTGATGAAATAGTGTCAGTGGATACTAATGATGATAATTATGATTTATTTTGAAAATGTTTGTATTTAGCATGTTTGGTTCATGATGCATGAAAAGTTTCTATTAATTTATTAACATTATCATCTAGAATACCTCCTACTGATGAAGAATATCTAGAATTAACTCTGCATTCTAAAAAATGAAGAGATGTGTTACAAAAATTTATGTGAGAAAGGGTTTCAATTCCTCAATTTTTGATTGATTGAACATTACATCATGAAAGACCTGATGGAAGAGGTTATCCTTATAAATTAACTTGAGATGAAATGTCTTTGGTTAGTAAAATAGTTGCAATTGCAGATAGTATTGATGCTATGCTTTGAAAAAGGTCTTATATTTTTGAAACCAAATCAATTGATTATGTGCTTTCAGAATTAGAACATCACTCTTGAGAACAATTTGATACAGATATTGTTTCATTACTAATTAATAATGAGGTTTTTAGAAACTATTTGCTTGATGCATATAATAGAAAATAAATTTGTTAATTTGATCTAACAAAAAAACCACTATAAATAGTGGTTTTTTTGTTAGATCCTAACTAAGTATTAGGTTTTGATTAAACTCAAGTATCAAACATTTTATTTTTGTTTAAAATATAAATACCCTTTTGTTTTTATTTCCTTATTTATAAGGGTATACTAATATTACATATAATATAATTTATGTCAAGTTTTTGTGGTACTTTTTTATTATGTCAATATATTTTTTGTTTTTTTCTCTAAATCTTTATCATTTCATTTATTTGAGTGTATTATTAATTCAATTTTTTTTATTTCCTCTTTTGTTAATCAAATTTGTCTTAATATATCATATAAGTTAGAGTAGTTGTATTCAGTTATAAAATTTTCTATATAAGATATTAATAACCTAAAGAATTCTTCTCAGGATTTATTGTTAAGATTATTTCTATAATATTTTTTTATTTTGTCAATAATTTGCTTATTTTTCTTTTTTATATGAATAAATTTTCATATTAATATAAGTAATTTAATTATATTAAAGAATACAATAAATAATAAAAGTACTATAAAAAATATAGTCAAAGTCAAAATTATTATATCAATAATTATATTTAAATACAAATTACTTCAAATATTAAAAAAAACTTCAAACATATAGTAAAATTATAATCAAAATAAAGCAAGTATTGCGGCAATAAACTCAATATATCTATTGTTCTCCTTATTTGAAGAGGATGGGCTTAAATTATTTACAAAACTATATATTTCTTCAGAATTATTACTTGATAAGTATTCTCAATTTATATTATAATTATTAAGATTATTTGATGATAATTCAATGATATTTAATTTAATATTTCTTTCAATTATTGAATCTATAATGTCTTGATCTATTTCTTCTTTTCAAATAGTAAGTAAAATAGCTAAATCTCATTCTTTTGCTCAGTATTTAATATCTTGTAATGATTGACTAATTCAGTTGTGATTAGAATACTCATTTGGAATACTTACAATATTATTTTGTAAGGAATTAATATAAGATAAGTATGTATCATAATCATTAGTAGCTGCAATTTCTAAATTACTATCTTTATCAAATAAAACTAGTCCAAAATTTTCTTCTTCAGCATTATTAATTTTATTATTTATAATTTCTTGATATAGTTCTATTGAACTAATATTGATTCAATATTCTCAATATAAGTCAATATTATTTGATTGATTGATATCTAATATGAAATATATATTGTTTGACTCATAAGTTCATGAATCGGAATTTATAAATAGATAGAAAAATAATAAAAATGAGATTATTAATGAAATTAATTTCAGTTTTAATATAATTGAATAATATTTTTGCATATATACTAATATAAATCTTTTAAATTTATTAATAATATAATTAAATACACTTGAAAAATCAACCAAAAACTTTATATAAATAGGTTAGTTTATTATTTATATGAATTAAATAAACAAAATGTCAGAATTTCCCAAAAAATATGATCACAAGCTAGAAGCAGAAGTAAATAAAAAATGGTTGGATAATGATTTATTCAAGCCAGAATCTATAAAAGAAAAAAGAAAACTAAATTGAAAAAAGTTTTCAATATCTATGCCACCTCCAAATGTAACTTGAATTCTACATAATTGACATGCATTTATGTTGTCTATACAAGATGCTATGGTAAGACATGCGAGGATGAAGTGATATGATACTATATATATCCCATGAACAGATCATGCATGAATAGCTACTCAATCTGTAGTTGAAAAAAAATTAAAAGAAAATAATGTTTCAAGATATGATTTATGAAGAAATAAATTTATTGACAAAGTATGGGAATGGTCAAAAGAATCAAGAGAGACTATTCTTTCTCAAGTTCAACAAATGTGAACATCTTGTGATCGATCAAGAGAGCAGTTTACACTTTCTGAAAGACTTTCTAGAGCAGTAAGAAAAGCATTTGTTAGATTAGAAAATGATTGAAAAATATACCAATGAGATCGTATAGTTAATTGGTGTCCTCAATCACAAAGTGTAATTTCAGATATAGAAGTTGATTATAAAGAAGAAGAAACTTCATTGTATCATATAAGATATTTTGTAGAATGAAAATGAGATAGTATAAGTATTGCTACAGTAAGACCTGAAACAATTTTTGCTGATGTTGCTATTGCAGTAAATCCTAAGGATAAAAGGTATAAAAAATATATTTGAAAAAATGTTCTAGTACCAATAGTAAATAGACCTATACCTGTAATTGCTGATGAATATGTTGATATGGAATTTGGTTCTTGAGCACTTAAAATTACTCCTACTCATGATCCTAATGATTTTGAAATATGAAAAAAACATAATCTTGACTTAGATAAATTTGCAATAAACAAAGAGTGATATTTTACTGAATTAGCAGGGGAGTTTGAGTGATATTATTGGGAAGATGTTTTTGCTAATTTTATTCAAAATCTTGATGAAATATGAAATTTAGAAAGAGTTGAAAAATATAATACAAAAGTTCCATATTCTGAAAGATATAAAACTAGAATACAGCCAATGCTTTCTAAGCAGTGGTTTGTTGATGTAAAAAATTCTGCAGAACAATCAATTAATGATGTTAAGGATTGAGATATAAAAATACATCCAGAAAGGTTTGAAAAGATTTATTTTGATTGGCTAGAAAATATTAGACCTTGGTGTATATCTAGACAAATTTGGTGGTGACATAGGATACCTGTTTGGTATTGTGAACATTGACATAAAAATGTTTTTGATGAAGATAATGTGCTTGAAGATGATAAGAGAAATCAAATTTTATCAATGATAATTTTTAACCTTATTGCAGATAATAAAATTTCTAATCCTTTTAACTTAGAGGATTTAATTAATATATTATATGAAAAAAGTTTGGTACCTAGTGATTGATTAATTTTTGAATTCTATATTAATGTATATAAAGAAAAATACAAAAATAATAATGAAATTTTAAAAGAAATTGATGATTTACAAAAATCATTACAAAGTATTAATTGAAATACTAATGATTTAATAAATTGATGAAACTGATTAATTGATATATTAGAGAATTCATCAAATATTAAGCAAGTTTGAGATCAATATATGTTTGAATTTTCATGTTGAGAATGTGGATCTAATGATTTAAAACAAGATGAAGATGTTTTAGATACTTGGTTTAGTTCTTGACTTTGGCCTTTTAGTATTTTATGATGGCCAGAAAATACTAGTGATTTGGAAAACTATTTTCCAAATACTGTGATGGAAACTTGATATGATATAATATTTTTCCGAGTAGCTAGAATGTCTATGATGTCTCAGGATTTGTTATGACAAAAGCCTTTTGATAATATTTATTTGCATTGATTGGTAAGAGATGCAAAATGACAAAAAATTTCTAAGTCATTATGAAATAATGTTGATCCTCTTGATATAATTAAAGATTACTGAGCTGATAGTCTTAGGTTGTCGTTGTTATTATGAACTACACCAGGTAATGATGCTAGATTTTCTTTTGATAAATTAGATTATAATAAAAGATTTATAAATAAGTTATGGAATGCATCTAGATTTATTTATATGAATTCTTTAGCTTGATGAGATTTAAATAATATTGATTATAACCTAATAAAAGAAGATATTGAAAATAATGTAGATAAACTTAATGATTTTGATAAATGGATATTAGATAAATTAAACTGATTAAATACTATGTCAGAAAAATATTTTTCTAATTTTATGATGTGAGAATTCTGACAAGAAGTAATTAAGACAGCATGGCATGATTTTTGTGATTGGTATATAGAAATATCAAAAGTACAGTCATCAGAATATACAGATAAAATATTAATATACTGAGTTGCAAGCTTACTAAAATATTTACATCCATATATACCATTTGTTACTGAAAAATTATGGGAACTATTGTGATTCGAGTGATTCTTAATTATTTCTGATTATCCAGAATCCATAAATATAAGTTCAAAAGATCCGAAAATTAATGTTTTAATGAATATTATATCAGAATTTAGGAACTTAAGATGAAAAACAGAAACTAAACCTCATGAAAAGGTTGATATATATATACAATCAAATTCAATTCTTAATGAATATATTAAAAATTATGAAAATATCTTAAAAAATTTAGTTTGAGCAGAAGACATTAAATATTCAAACTGAAAAGAAGACATACCTGAAGATTTTTCAGTATCTATTGTAGATGATACAAGAATATGACTTAAATGAATTAAACAAATTAGTAATAAAGAAAGATTAGAATTATTAGAAAAAGAGTTAGAAGATGAAGTACAATTTTTACAAACATTAAGAAATTTAGTTGCAAGCCCTTGATTTATGGAAAAAGCTCCTAAAAAAGTTGTAGAAGAAAAAACTAATAAAATGAAAGAAATTAAAGAAAAAATTGAAAATATTGAGTATGAGATTCAAAAAATAAAAATGAAGTAATTGATTTATAAGCTCACAAATTTATATAAATGATTAATAAAGTACTATCTAGTATATTAATAAATTGAACTGTGCTATATGTTATAATTAAATATTTCCCTGAACTAGGTCTTTCCTTAGAACCTACAGCTGCTCTTACATTAGAAATTATATTTTTACTTTGAGCAATATTTTGGTTTTTTGATGAAGTTGTAAAAAGATTGGTTAAAGTCCTAATATTTCCTCTTATGTTACTTATGTGATGAATTATGAGGATAATAATTAATGTTTGAATTTTTTATGTTTTTTCTTATACTGTAAACTATATAGATGCGATTTGAATAGAAATTACATTATGAACATTTGTTCAAGTGCTTATATTATCTATAGTTGTAGCTGTCGCAAATTTATTACTTAAAAAATTATAATGAGGTATATATATTTATGATTATGAATAGTGCTGCTTTTTTCAATTGTTATAGTTTATTTTCAAGTAATGACAGGTCCTCCTGCTTTTCGTAATGCATCTGCTCCATTTTTTGCTTCAAATATTGATTCTGTACCATTTATGTTTTATATGATAGTTATGTCTTTTTTTTCTTGAGTTTTATTAACTTTGTGAATTAAATGAATTTTAGACTCATCAAAAGATCTAGATGACTGATTTGATTTATAATTACACCAGAAAAGAAGCAGCAAAATACCTTGGTGTAAGTACAAGGACTATTGATAGGTATGTAAAATGATGAAAACTTTCTTATAAGAGAGTCTCTAATAAAATAATGCTTAATGAAAGTGAACTATTAGAGATAAAGAAAAATGATTTTGATATTAATAAAAATCCATCACAAATTAGTGTTTCTTATGCTTCAAATGACAAATGAACTGAAAATAAATCATGAGAAGATATATCATCACTTGTAGAATTGCTTAGAGAAAAAGATAAACAAATAGAAAATAAAAATGCATTAATTTTTAATATGCAACATAATATTTGAGTTTTGGAGTCAAAACTTAAAAATACTGTTGCATTACCTGATCATACTAAAGAAAAAGAAGATTTAGAAAAACAAGCCCAAAAGTTAAGCTTTGAAAAGGAAAAATTAAACCAAGAATTACAAACTGAAAAAATTAAAAATATAATTTTTCTTTTTTCAATTATAGTTATTGTTTGATTAATAATATTTTTTTCTATTTATTAATAATATATATTCAAAGTAAGTATGGAATATAAGGTTTTTTGATGTAGACTAAATAAGTTTTATGCCAATCAATGGATAAATTATTTTGAAGATAATAATATATATGATAAAAATAATTTTCTAATAGCTTCATGTGAAGTGACAGATAGAGCTAAATCAAAGTGGTTAAGAGAAGTTAAGCAAAATATAAATAAATGATATAATGTTCATATTACTTGATGTTGAAGTATAGAAAAATGAAACTTGATAGATAAAGAGACATTTTATAAAAGACATCCTGAATTAATTGCATATAAAAATAATATAACACTTTTACCAGAATCTCCTAAATGAGATAATTTAAATTATATTGATTGAGATAAAAATAATTTTACAAAAAAATTTGTAATAATACAAAATTGATGTGATACTAATTGTACATTTTGTTTAACAATTAAAAAAAGAGGAGCAAGTAAAAATCGTGAAATTGAAGATATAATTGAAGAAATAAAACTTGCTGAAGCAAAATGAGCTAAGGAAATTGTTTTAACTTGAATTAATCTTTCAGCTTGGTGAGCTAGCAATACTAGAAATGCAAATGAAAGTAAATTTTCTTACTTATTAAAAACAATTTTGAAAAGAACTAATATTGAGAGAATAAGAATATCATCATTGTCTCCAGAATTTCTTGATGATATGTTTTTTGAAATAGCACAAGAAAAAAGAATAATGCCTTTTTTCCATTTCTCAATACAAAGCTTTTCTGATAAGATTTTGAAATTAATGAATAGAAATTATGATTCAAAAAGATTAAACGAAGTATTAAATAAAACTATGAATATAAAAAGAAATGATGGAATAAAAATTAATTTATGAGCTGATATTATTGTTTGATTTCCATGAGAAGAGGAGTGAGATTATATTGAAACATATAATTGAATAAAAAATTATAAAATAACAAATTTACATGCATTTCCATTTTCATCTCATATGAGAGGGGAGTGAGTACCTGCTTCTAAACTTAAAAATCAAATTGAAAGCTCTATCAAAAAAGAAAGAGAAAGAAGTATACTTAATTTAGCTGAAAAGCAAAAAAATGAATTTTTCCAGTCAAATAAATGAAAGAAAGCAAATGTTTTAATAGAGAAAGTTAAAGATTGATACTCATATTGATGGACAGAAAATTATATATATCAATCTATAAAATGAAAATATAATAAATGAGAAATTATTGTCAAAAACATAGACTAATACTTGACAATATCTATATTAATCCTTATATATTACTTATTATTAAAATAATAAATATAATATAGATATGAAAGTATTAGATCTAAAAGAAATTAATGAAGACGATTTTGATTTTTCTAGAGAAGAAATAATTGAATGATTCAGTGTATTTAGAGAGATTAAGAATGGTAGTAAAATAAATATAAATACACTTGAGGAAAGGTTAAGAAAAATAACTTGATTTTTTTTGATTTTAGATAGAAAAATAAATATTTCTTTAGATGAAAATGATTTTGATTCTATAGTTAATTTATTTTATTCAATGAGAAAGTCTTGATATTTATCCTATATCTGACTTTCTTATATTTTAGAAAAAAGATTGTTTGAAAATTTTTGATATAATTTTAATTTAAATACAGTCGCTAAAATTATTCATGAAAATAAAAAGAATATTTTTGACGATATTTATGATAAACTTGAAACTATTTGTGTTGATGATAAAAAAGAAATAATTGAAAAAAAAGAGTATTTAGAAAAGTATATAATTTATTTTATTGATAAATTATATGAATGACTTATTAGTAATGATAGTCAGACTTGATGTATATGCACAGAAAAAATTTTAGTATACTTATTAGATAATTGACTTACTGAACAACAAGTAATTAAATTTTTTACTATAATAAGAAATACATTACAAAATCATATAAATAATATATTTAGTGATATTTTTGATATTAGTAGCAAAGAGGAATTCTTTAAAGTAATTGATTTGCAAAATAATATAAATTATTTTCTAGAAAAAAAACTTGAAGTTGTTTATGAGTTTTTTTCACAAGAAAGAGAGGATAAATTTGATCTTTTTGAAAAAAAGCGTGAAGAAAATGAGAATTTGCAAGAACAGTTAAGATTACGAATCAATGCAATTAATAATTCTGCAATTCTTCAAGAAATTGATAAAAGATGATTTGTCTTATATGCTAACAATAAGTTGGTTGATATTAGTTGATACACTAAAGAAGAAATAAATTGACAACATACTTCTATGTTTTCATCTGGTTATCATACTAAAGATTTTTGGGTAAATATGTGGAAAACAATAGCTTCATGAAAAGTTTGGGAATGAAAAATTATAAATAAAAATAAAGATTGAAGTTTTTCATGGCTAATGACAACTATAACACCTGTAGTTAATGAATCATGAAAAGTAGAGAAGTATATTGTTATTCGTTTTGATATTACCGAAACAGAACAGCTTAGAGAGGAGGTTGAAAATAAAAATGCTCAATTAGAAACTAGCTTATATTTTGATAAGCTTACAGGTTTAGCTAATTATGAAAAATTTCAAAATGATATATTTAAATTTAATTCCAAAGATATAGTTGTTGTTAAGATAAATTATTTTTCAAAAATTAACTGACTTTATTGATATAGTATTTGAGATACTATTATATTGAGTTTTTGTAAAAGTCTTCAATCTATTATAGATAAATACAATTACAAACTTTATAGAACATGAGAAATGGAGTTTTCAATTATAACTTGTGATAATAATCCTATATCAAGAAATTTAATATCTGAATTGTCTGATTGACAATTACATTTTGATGTCGAATCAAAAGAAGTTTGAATAAAATTACCACTAAGGATTAGTATTTGACATGCTTATACTGATAATATAGAAAGCTTATATGATAAGTGACTTATTGCCTTATATGAATCTAAAGCACAATGAAAAGTAATTGAATATACTGATGAAATAGAAGATTTAGTAAAAAAGAAAACTTTAGAAAATATAAAATGGGTTAGTTTTTTAAAAGAAGCAATTAATGAAGATAGAATTTTGCCTGCTTTTCAATGAATATATGATAATGAAACTTGAGAAATAAATAAGTATGAGGCATTGATGAGAATTAAACTTAATTGAGATACTTATTCACCTTGAATGTTTTTAGATCATGCAATTAATTCCTGACAGATAGAAGAATTATCAAGTAAACTAATTTTTAAAACTATTAGTAAAATGGCTTGAAATGATTATTCATTTTCAATCAATTTGAGATCAGAAGATATTGCAAATCCTAAGACTTTTAAAGAAATAAAAAAATTATTATATACTTATGACATAGATCCGTCTAGATTGATTATTGAAATATTAGAAGAAGTTGTTTGAACTGAAGCTAATGTTGTTGAGAATTTAAGAAATTATACAAAACTTTGAATAAAAATAGCAATTGATGATTTTTGAGTTGGTTATTCAAATATTTCTAGATTTATACAAATAAGTCCAGATTATGTTAAAATAGACTGAAGTCTAATTAACGGGATAAATTCAGATTCAAATAAGCAAGAAATAGTTGATTCAGTAATTGCTATTGCAAGATTAAGATGAGCAAAATTAATAGCTGAATTTGTTGATAATAAAGATGATTGGGAGTATCTTAAGTCAAAATGAATAAATTATTCTCAATGATTTTTATTTTCTAAGCCAGAATTTGAAATATAATTTTTTGCATTTTTTAGTATTTATAGTTATAATAAATTTATTAAATTTAAATTATAAATTATTTATATAAAATGCAAAAACAAAAACAAAAATCTTATTTCATAAAATCTGATAAGAATAAACTATTTAATTCAAACCTTTCAGAAAAAGAATATTTATATTATCAAGCTATATACAACAAGGAAAATAAAAGTTTAGAGGAATATTTAGATTATATTTTTTTAGAAAATATCATATTGTGATTTGATAGAGATTATAGTATTGAAATGTCCCAAATAATTTGAGAAAGTATAGAGCTAGGTTACATACAAGAAGATAAATTAGATAAATTTGTTGAGTATTATTCATATCTTTGTGATAGAGAAATAAATGATACATTTAAAACATTAATGTTTTTTGAGGCTTTAATGGACTTTGAAAATATTGAACAATCACTAGAGTTTTCAAATAATCAAGATTTAGAATTTAGTTTATAAAATATTATGTCAAGATATATTGAGTATGTTGATTGATTTGATGAATTCTTAAAACAACAAGAAAAAGAAAAAAATAAGAATACAAAAAAAATTTGAGAAATTTTAAAGGAAAATGATCTAGTAAATAATGAACAGTTAAAGGATTGACTTGAATATCAAGAAAAAATGAAAAAGCACTGAATTTATTTAACTTTAATTGATGCTTTAATAGGAAGATGATATTTGAAATCAAGATCAACAATATTTTCTGTGCTCCAAGACAATTCAATAGATCTCAGGTTTTGAGAATTATTATTTAAAGACTGACTTATTAATGAAAATGAATTAAATAAAGCTATTTTAAAACAAAATCATGAAAGAATAAATTGAAGAAATGTTTCATTTTGAGAAATTTTGATTGAAAAATGATTTATTACTGAAGATGAATTAGTTAATTATTTACAAAATAAATGAATACAGCTAACAAATTCTGAAATAATTATTCATTATTGAATACTTACAAAATTTCACTTAGATTATCTAACTAAACATAGGCAAATTCCTGTTGATACAAATTTTTTAGAAGAATTGATAAAATGATGACTTATGACAGAAGAAGAACTAGAATTATTTAAAGAAAATATTATAAAAGAAAGATCAAATAATGATATGCGAAATTTGTATGATAAATATTAAAAATTAAATTAATATAAATTTCTATTATGATAATGTATATTATAGTAATAGAAAATAAGGGTATTTATTTTGAAAAGTTTAATTCTTTATTTTCAGTGTCTAAGCTTGCTTTCTTGAATTTGTAGTTTTTGCTTCAATCATCGCTTATGTATGATACTTCTGTTGTTTTAATGTAAAATATTAATTTGTTGTCTTTGTATTCAAAGTTTCTGGCTCAAATTTTGTAGTTATTTTTGTGTTTATCAAATTTTTCTATTTTATCTTTATTTAACAATAATTTTTCTAATATTTCTGTATTTGATATTAAAAATTCATTTTTTATTTCTTCTCATTCTTTAATAAAGTTTTTTATATTATAAATTTTAATTTTATCATTGTTTTCTCATTTTTTTGTATATAAAAATATTTTTGAATTATCTGAAATAAGCTTATATCTAAGTATATTTCACGGTATTGTTTTGTTTGCAATATATGTATATCATTTTTTTATATTTTTTATAAAAAATATATTTTTTTTCTCGCCTAAATATTCTATTGAAACTGAAAATATTAACTTTTCATTATCTAGCATTTCAAAATAATCAAACTCATTGAATCATCTTGATAGATACCTTTCAATATTTATGTTATTTAAATCTAAATTATCAATATCCTTATTAAGGTCTTCTATTTTATATTTAAATATTTTATCTCTAGAGTTGTTTCTTATTACTATTGAATTGTTTTCTCAATATATTGCAAAAAAATTATCTTTATTACTTTCATTTGTATCTAATTCTTCTTTATAATTTAACTCACTTAAATTGTTTTCTTTTTTTTCTTCTTCTTTCCCTGAATCTCAAGAAAGGCATCATGATAGGATTAAAGTTGATAAAATTAATATTAAAAAAACTTTTTTTGTGGTCATTATTGCTTATTTATAATATAAATTTTTTTCATATTTATTGTTTGATATTTTTATGATATCTTCTAAATCTATTCATCATTTTTCACATATATTATTTATGTATTCTCATTTAACTTTTTTAACTCAATGACTTAATTTTTTGTATTCTCAATTTTTTTGTGTAAAAAAATTTACATTTATAATTTTAGCTTTAAGTTTTTTAAAATCAATCATTTTTGTATATGAGATTGGCAAAAAATTTATTAAAAAATCTGTATTCAGACTGTTTAATTTTTCTGTAATCTTATTTTTCCAAAAATTTGCTAATCATTTTGCTTCTATAGGTAGTTTATAGTTTCAAATTTTATCAAGTGGCATAAGTATTCAATACATTCAAGAAAAAATAAGAAAATTGTCTTCAAAATACTTTTTTCATAATTTTGACATTTCATTGTATGAAATACTGTTGTACATTACTCATGAATAACGATTTATAGCATATTCAGTTTCTAATTTGTTTTCAAATAATTTTTTATTTAAATTATATGCATTTAGAAAATTTTCTCATTTACATTTTAAATCTTTTTCATTTGTATTATTAATAATTTCTTTTGGTTTTTCAAAGTGAAAAGTCAGACTTTCTCATATGAAAGAAGAACTAGAATTTTTTCATTCAGATGGTGGGATTAAAAATTTAATTTTATTGTGCTTCATTTTGTTTTATATATAATAAATTATCAAAAATAATAAGTATTTAATAAGTTTTTTCAAGCTAATATAAAAATGAGGCGATGCCTCATTTTTATATTATTATATAATTAATGAAATATTATTCTAATAAATCTTCTAGTATTCAATCCAAAGATTCTCAGGATTCTTCTTTATCTGTTCATTCTAATTCATTAATTCTTTCTTCAAAACTATTTTTAATTGTTAACATTGTGATATTTACAAAATCTTGTTTTTCTTTAGATAAGTTCATATTATCTAGTTTATATACTATGTCATTTAGTATTTCTATTCTTTCATTAAGAATGTTTGCTTCATTTATATTTTCTACATAATAGTTTACTGTTGATTCTATTTCGTTGTATTCATTTATATAATTATTTGATAGATCAAAATATAATTCATCAACTTTTTCTTTTCTTTCCTCTAAATTCATTGAAGTTAGTTCTCATAGATTGTCAACTGATCTTTCTGCAACATCTACAACTTCTTCAAATCATGTTTCATTTTCATGCTCTTCATAGTGACTACTATAACCTTCTTTTGTATAATCTTCATTATAATCTTCTAATTCAAAACCTTCAAGTAGAACTTCTCAATTCCACCATCATAAGTCCACTACTCATTTATAATCATTGTATCAATCACTGAAACTGATTTTTGCATCATTTCAAGCAATCCATTCAATATCAGTAACTTCAAAATTTTCTGTTTCAAAATAGTCTCATACAATATAATTTATATTTTCATATATATATGAATTATATATTTCTGTAAAGTTAAGTTCTGCAATGTATTCTTCAGTATATATATTTTCAGGATCATCATCATAATCATCATCAGTCATATCAAGGTCCTCTACTTCATCATCATAATCTTCTTCATAAAC
>CAZACQ010000011.1:24685-33952 GCA_964483725.1 uncultured Candidatus Peribacteria bacterium
TCATCATAATCTTCTTCATAAACATCATCAGTCATATCAAGGTCCTCTACTTCATCATCATCATCATCTAAGTCTTCAAATCCAGTTTCTCAGGATTCTTCAAATATATCTTCTTCAAATTCATCAAAGTCATCTTCCATATTTGCTGAAACCGTTGATAAGCTAAATATTATTGCAATTATTGATATAACAGATAAATTTCTTTTTAACATTTGTAGTTTTATTTATAATATAAAATCTCAAATTATTGAGTATAAGAATATTAACTAGTATAAGTTAAATGAAAGTTAAATTAATAATATTTACTTGAATTTTTTAAATCAAACTTTATTATCATAATAGAAATTTAATATATATCTATAAATAAATGGAAAAATCAGGTATTAATACACTTTATGATGATAAATGAAATATTAGGTCTAATCATCCAGCTTGAAAATTAATAAACATGAATATAGTTGAAATAATTGAAAAGTTTTTAAGTACTAAAAAATCAATTAAAACAAAAGAAAGTTATTTTACAGATTTAAAAAAATTTTTTGAATTATATGAAATTTACGATTGTAATAAATTGATAGAACTATATTGGAATTATGGATTATCTGATATTATTTCAGAATATATTAACTCAGTTAAGAAATTAGATCCACAAGATCCTAATAGAATAACTAATCCTAGGACTGTAAACAGAAAAGCATATGCTTTGTCCTCATTTTTTAAATTTCTACAAAAAAGGTATAAATTTAATTACAATCCTGTTATGTTTGATGCTATTAATACACCAAAGTATTCAAGTACAAATAGTGTAAGTAATGATGAGCTTGAATGAATTCTAAAATTTATGAAAAATAAGTATAAAAAGTCTTCAAGCAAAAGTACTTTAAGAAATTTAAGAAACTATTTAATTTTTTGTTTTTTATCTTTTTCTTTAAGAAGGAATGAAATAAGTAAATTAAGATGGCAAGATATAAACCATTCTGAAAAATATATTCAAGTACTCCAAAAATGAAATAGCTATAAACTTATTCCTTTACCTGAGACAATTTATAAATTATTGATTGAATTCAAGGCATTAAAATGAAGTTACTGATATACCTGAGATTATATATTTACTCCATTTTCTAATAATAAAACAAAAAATACAAACAAACCAATTAGTACTGATTATTTATATAGTCTTGTTATTAAATCTTGGAATGAATATCAAATAAATGAAGAAATGCAAGAGATATACAAACAATTAAATAAACTAAGTAATAGAAAAAAATATCTTAAAAAGAAAAAGCATGGATCTACAAATCTAGAAAATATAAATAAAGAAATTAAAGAAATAGATGATAAAATAAATAATTTAAAAATTATGAAAAAAGAATTAAATAAAAATAATAAACAAATATCTTGTCACAGTTTTAGAAAAACATTTGTAGAACAAGCCATATTAAGATGAGATGATATTATACAAATTCAAAATGCAACATGACACTCAAATTCTAATATGATAAGTTATTATCAAACAATAAATAAGACTAAGCATAACTCAATAAATGAAATAGAAGATTTATACTAAAAAAAGACCTTATGGTCTTTTTTTAGTTATTTATCAAATCTTTTTCTATCTGATTCCTTAAGATATTTTTTTCTAAGCCTTATTGATCAAGGAGTTACTTCTACAAATTCTCAAGGTCATATGTATGACATTGCATCTTCTAAACTTAACTCATTAATTGGAGTAAGTGTCATTGCTTCATCACTTCAAGAAGATCTTACATTTGTCAATTGTTTGTTTTTTGTTAGATTTACTACTAAGTCTCAAGGTCTACTACTCTCTCAAACAATCATTCCTTCGTAAATTTTAGTTCAGGGTTTTACAAATATTGTTCATCTTTCTTGTAGTTTCCATATACTAAATTTCATAGCTTCTCAGGTTTCACTACTTATTAATGATCAGTTATTTCTTTTTGGGATTTCTCATTTATATTCTCAATAATGAGAAAAGCTGCTATACATAATTCACTCTCATTTTGTAAGCAAAACGAACTCTGCTCTAAATCATAAAAGTCATCTAGTAGGTATTTCAAATTGAATATTTGTTATTCAATTTTCAGATACCATATCTATCATTTGTCATTTTCTATGTGCTACTCTTTCAATTATAGTTCCTGAAAGATCATCTTCTACTGATGTAACCAAAAGCTCTATTGGCTCTTGTTTTTTTCAGTTTTCTTCTTTAAAAATAACTTGAGGTGAACCAACTTGAAGTTCATATCACTCTCTTCTCATATCTTCTACTAATACTCATAGATGTAGTTCTCATCTACCAGATACAACAAACTTACTTTTATCAGAAAAATCAACTTCTAATCAAACATTTGTTTCTAGTTCTTTTTCTAATCTTTCTCAAATTTGTCTACTTGTAACATATTTACCTTCTCTTCATGCAAATGGTGAATCATTAACCCAAAATTCCATAGTAAGTGTTGGCGGTTCTACTTTAATCTCAGGGAATGCTTCAAAGTCTCAAACTCATACTGTTTCTCAAACAAAAATGTCAGGTATTCATGCTATTGTAACTATATCACCACATTTTCACTCATCTATTTCAACTTTTGCTAATCATAAACTATTTTGAACTCTAGATATTTTTCAAGTTCTAACATCTCAATTACTATTTTTTATACTAACTTGTTGTCATTTTTTTACACTTCATTCATAAATTCTTCATATTCATAGTCTTCAAACATGATTATCATAACCTAAATTTGTAATTTGCATTCTCAATGCTTTGTCAGAGTCATCTTTTGCAGTAGGAACTAATTCAAGTATCGCTTCAAAAAGTGGAGTTATGTCTTTTGAATCATCTTCTAAGTTTCTCTTACCAATTCATTCTTTAGCGATTGCATATAAGACTGGAAAATCTAGCTGTTCATCACTTGCTCATAATTCTGCAAACAAATCAAACAGTTTGTCTTCTACCCATTCTGGTCTAGCAGTTGGTTTATCAATTTTATTTAGTACAACTATTGGTTTAAGTCATATCTCTAAAGATTTCTTAAGTACAAACTTAGTTTGTGGCATAGGTCATTCATAAGCATCTACTACAAGCAAAACAGAATCTACCATTCTCAATACTCTTTCAACTTCACTACCAAAGTCAGCATGTCATGGTGTATCAATTATATTAATAATATTTCAATTATAATTTACTGAAGTATTTTTAGCATAAATTGTAATTCATCTTTCTTTTTCTTGATCATCTGAATCCATAACACATGTATCTTCCATTTGTTTAAGTGTTCATGATTGTTTTAAGAAAGCATCTACTAATGTAGTTTTCCCATGATCTACATGGGCTATTATTGCAATATTTCTAATATTCTCCATAATTTAAAATTTATTTTAAAATAAAAAAACCAAAATGGTAAGAAATTGGTTTTATTTTCAAACCACCTTGCTTTCATAATAAGGAAATTTATAAAAAATTCAAGTTTTTAATTAATGCCTTTTGAATAAGGAAAAAAATGAATCTAAAAATTCAAAGTATTTTTTAAACTGAATGATAGATATGTTTGATACATAATCTAGTCTTTTTTTAAATAAGTCTAAATTTCAATTATATATATCAAACTCATTTTCGATTCAATCAATATTTTCTATTTCAGAATAGATATCATTTGATTTTTTATAGTTAATATAAAAAGAATATGATAAATAAATTAAAAAAATTAAATATTGCCTTATATCTTTATTATTATTTAGTTGATCTTCTATATAATTTATATTTTTGCTCTTTATAAATTCTTTTAGTCTATTATCATCAACATTTTTAAAATTTATATATAAATCATTTAATAATAATATATTTTTATTTTTTGTAATATCATCTTTGTCATCATAACTAAATATATAGTCTCATGCTCATAAGCTTTCTGCAACTGTAAATATTTTATCAATCAACTTATTCAGTCAATAAAAGTTTTTACTTGTATATAGTTCAAGCTGAAAACTAGGTATAAAATATGACTCTTTTTTATTAAGAAATATTTCGATTTTTCAGTATTTAAAATATATTATATCTGTATCAAATCAATTATATTTATTGGATTTTATATTAGGATTTAGTGATTCATATAATAAATGATCTCTAATATCAGTAAGAAAACTTTCTTTTCTGATTTCTTCGTATTTATTTTCTTCAAAAGGTAAAATAAATTTAAAACAAGATAAATTATTTTGCATTTAATAATAATATAAAAAATAAACATACTGCATTATATACTTATTAATATAATTTTGCAATATGTTTATTTAATTGATTTTGTACTTTATTAATTACTTATTTACTTATTTACTTCACTCACTTCTACTTCTTTATTTTTACTGTTTTCATTTGAACTATCTTTTTTATTAGTATATTTATTAATAGCTTCAATTAAATTATCTTCTCCTGTTGTATTTTTTAATGATTGTATCATAGCTCAAATATTAGCTCATCAATTTGCTGAAAATAAGTCCATAAAGTTATTAACTCAATTTCATCAATTTTCTCAAGTAGATACAACTTTAATATCCGCATTTGATAATGCACGAGCTTTTTCAAGATCAACTGTTTTTGATTTGCCAAGTCAAAGTTTTGATTTGCCTCAGGATTAGTCAAGTCTTGCACTCATACATTATTGTCTTTCATTTTTATTTTTAGTTTAGTTAATAAAATAAACTAATTATATATATTAAATTAAATATCAAATTATTATGAACTTTTTAGTCTAAGAAATATAAAATTAAATAACAATAATATTGACAATAATAAAAATGCTGTGTATATATCCCAAAAATCAGCCACAAATCAAATTACTGGCATAATTGCTATATTTGCTGCAGCCTTTCATAGCTCTAGTGATGAACCAATAGTAGATCTTTGATTTGCTGATAAGTTTTCTTGAAATACTGTAGTAGTAATTGGAGACCTTATATTCTCAGCAATAATTATGTAAAATAATAAAAAAATTCAAACAATTGCAAAGAGATTAAAACTTAGTAAAAATACAATAAAAAAACTACTAATTCACAAAAAATTTATTGCTGGTACTGCTCAAAATTTATTTTCTACTAAATAAGAATATCTAACAGCTATAGCTGCTATTATCAAAGAAATAGAATAAAAAATTCAAAAATATTCAATACTAATTCAAGAGCTATCCATATATGGTTGTATAAATTTAGATATAGCATAAACCACTCAAGTGAAAATAATTATATTTAACATTATTTTTGTAAGATACTTATTTTGAAAAACATAGTACAAGGAATCTTTTCATTTAAGAAAACTTGATTTTACAGTAATTTTTTGTAGATCTTCCTGTATATTATCCCAAGTAAGAGAAATTAAAAAACTAATAAAAGCTGGAATAGCTGCAAGTAGGAATACCCAAGCAAATCATATATAACTAGCTATAAATCAACCAAGAAATGTTGCAATAGCTTCTCATATACGAGCATAAAACTTCTGCTTTCACTTTACTTCTGTATATCTTGGTAAATGAGGATTTTGTTCAAGATAATCATAAACAAATGCTGTTTCGCTTCATGACCTAAAACTATTTCAAAATTCATATAACAACTGAGCAAATAAAAACACAAAAAAAGCAAAACTAAACCCTAAAAATTCTCAAAATCAAAAATAGCTAATAAAAAATTCTGCTAATCAAAATATTAAAAATGAAATAAATATTAAAAATTTTGATATTTGAATACTATATTTTTTTCAATACATATCAGCAAATATTCAAGTAGGAATTTCTAATATAAATTTAAATACATTTGCTAATGTAAATATCAAAAATATTTCAAAATATGATAAATTATAAAATTGTAAAAATATAATAAATACAGGAGCAAAATAAGTTTGATTCTTTAAAAATGAACTAAGGTAAAATTTATAAATTTGTAACATAATATATGATAGTTAAGTTTTAAATTGTATATAACTTAAATCAAGCAAGAGCTAAAAATCAAATCATTAAATTATAATTTATATTTCAAATAAATATGGGTAATATAATTTTATTTAGTGGATATTTTGCTATTCATAATCAAGACGAAGGAATATCATTAGGCAAAGGAGCAAAACTCCAGTATAATATTAAAAAAATAAATATGCTTCTATCAGATTTATTTAATATCCAATTAGAAAAATTTTTTATTTTTTTTGATAAGTTTGTATCTTTAAATAAGATTCTTGATTTTTTTCAAAGAAAATAAAAAAATAAATCTCCTATTGTTAATCATATAGCAGCAACAATTGAAATACTGAATATATCTATTCAAGCAATAATAAAAGTTGCTAATGTAGCATAAAAACTTGCTGCTGTAAGGAAAAAAACTCATCATATTATTGATAAGAAAAAAATTAAAATATATACATTTTGTACTCAAATTATTTCTACAAAATAATGTGGTCAAATAATATATATATAAATAAAAGTTGCTAAAAATATTAGAACAAATAGTAAGTAAAAAATTTTTTTATAAAAATTTTTCATATTATTATTTTTGATATTAAAAGTAAATATTAACAAAAAGTTGAATTTAAAAGTCTAATTTATATAATAAGCTTTAATTTACTTTTTATATTTAAGATATGTTAGAACTGATAAAAAATGAAATATTTTTAGCAACTGTATTTGCAACTGTGTTAGCACAATTAATTAAAGCTATTATTGATACATTACATAATAAAAAATTTCATCGAAGTTCTTTATTTCGTTGAGCATGAATGCCAAGTTCTCATACATCAACAGTTGTTGCACTTGCAATTTCGGTATATTTAGTTGAATGAATAAATACTATTTTTATTATTACATTAATATTTGCAAGTATTGTAGTTAGAGATGTAATATGAGATAAGGTATTTGCAACCCAACAACAAAACTTGATAAATACAATAATACAAGATATTGTTGAAAATAAGAAAATCGAACGAAATCATCTAATTTGACATACTTCACTTGAAGTGTTTTTTTGAATAATAGTTGCAATAATTAGTGTTACAATTGTGTTTACAGTATTATAATATTAATATTTTAGTGGAAATTTATTACAAATATTACTAACTTTAAGCTTTAGTTCTTGAAGTTTTTTTGTATTATTTAAATTTAATATTGCCTCATCTATAATATTAGCTAATTTTATCATTTCTTCTTTTCCAAGTCACCTAGTAGTAATAGCAGCTGTTCATAATCTTAGTCAACTAGGATCAAGAGGCTTTCTTTTATCAAAAGGTATCATATTTTTATTTACAGATATTCAAACTGATTCTAGTATTTCTTCAACTTCTTTACCAGCTACTCAAGTATCTTGATTATTTTTTTCTGTAACATCTAGTATTACTATATGATTATCTGTTCATCAAGTTATCACATTATATCACTTATTTATTAATTCACTTGATAAGATTTGAGCATTTTCTATTACATTTTTTGCATAATTTGCAAAATCTGAGTTCAAAATTTCACCAAATGCTACAGCTTTTGCAGCAATAATATGTTCATGTGGTCATCACTGTATACCAGGAAATACTCCTCTATCAATTTCTTTTTGATACTCAGTTTTGCAGTATATTACTCATCATCTAGGTCATCTTAGTGTTTTATGTGTAGTACTTGTAACAATATCAAAATATTCAAATGGAGAAGAAATTTGTTTTCAAGCAATCAATCAAGCAATATGAGCTATATCAGCCATCAAAATTGGCCTATATCAGTGTTTAGATTCAACTTTATCAGCAATTTCACTAAATTTTGACCAATCAATATTTCTAGGATATGCAGAAAATCAAGCAAGTATTAGTGAAGGTTTGTGTTCCAATGCCTTTTTTTCAACTTCATCATAATCAATAAGATTATTGTCTTCTCTTACTCAATATGAAACTATATTGTAATAAACTCAAGATCAATTTAGTTTGTGTCAATGACTCAAATGTCCACCTGCAGATAAATCCATTCAAAGTATAGTATCTCAAGGTTTTAAAAGTCAAAGATATACAGCCAAATTTGCAGGACCTCAACTTAATGCTTGGACATTTACATGCCAATTATTTGGATTTAAATCAAAAATATTTAGTGCTCTTTCTTGTGCTAATGCCTCAATTTTGTCTACATTTTCTTGTCATCAATAATATCTTTTTCAAATATAACCTTCACTATATTTATTTGTGAAAACATTAGAATATGCCATCATTACTTCTTTTGACACATAATTTTCACTAGCTATCATTTCAAGTTCATTTGATTGCCTATCATATTCCATATCAATTATAGACTGTACTTTTTCATCATTTAGTTTGTGCATATCCTAAAATTTATAATATAAATAATTATTTTTTTATATATTCTCTAAATATATACTCTCACCTATCATCTTCATTATTTAATTTAAATTTATCTTCAAAAAAAGGAAAATAAGCATCTCATTCATATACATCAGGTATAATACTAATATATAATTTATCTACTAATCATCTATTCAAGAATTCTTGATATATACTAGATCATCAAATTATCATAATCTCTTCTTTCTGATCTACAGTTTCTAAAAAATTTTCTATACTATTAAAAACAGAACATCAATCAATGTCGATGTTCTTTGAAGTTAATACAATATTTTTCCTATTTGGTAAGGCTTTTCATATTGATTTATAAGTATTGTATCACATTACAATAGTTTTTCAGCTTGTCAATTCTTTAAAATTTTTGAGGTCTGATGGTATGTTCCAAGGTAAGGAGTTATTTATTCAAATCACTCTATTTAATGACATAGCTGAAACTATAGTAAACATTAACTTTGATTATATAATAAATCAATAATAAAGATTAAATTAGAAATAATAATAATATTTTAAACCATTATTATAAACTCCTATTCCCTAAAATTACAAGAAATAGTTAACTATTTCACATCTAATATTTCCATTTCATATCTTCTTCTTGGAGATCTTACACTTACTTTATCTCATTTTTTCTTTCATCATATAGCTGCTCATACTGGACTATCAAAACTTATTGATCATGCTAATACATCAACTTCTCAAGTACCAACCATAGTAAATTCATGTTCATTTCAATGATCATCCCTTAGTGTAACTACAGATCAATATTTAACAGTTCATCATCATTTTCATTCTTTTACTATTTCTACATTTTCAAGCATTCATTCTATTTCATTTATCCTAACCTCTATAAGATCTTTTTGAGACATAGCATCATCATATTC
>CAZACQ010000012.1:0-32812 GCA_964483725.1 uncultured Candidatus Peribacteria bacterium
AAAAATAATCTTGACTTTAATTAAAATTTATTTAACTTAAGTTTTAATTTATTTCTTTTTTTAATTTAAATGTCTTATGATAAACTAAAAATATTTTCATATATTATAATTTTACTGTTATTAGTATTTTTGTCCTTTATTTTTTTATTTTTTATGCCTAAAGATAAAGTTTGTTTTGATGATGCTTGTATATATGTAGATATAGCCAAAACTCAAGAAGATAAACAAAAATGATTGATGAATGTTGACTATTTAGAATCAGATTCTTGAATGTTGTTTGTTTTTGATGAAGAAGATAAGCATTGATTTTGGATGAAAAATACTTTGATTCCTTTGGATATATTGTGGATAAATGACAATGAAGTAGTTTCTATAAAAGATAATGCTCAGCCATGTAAAGATGAATATTGTGATATTTATTATCCTAGTGAAGCTGCTGATTATGTCTTGGAAGTAAATGCTTGAAAGGCAAAAGAAATGTGAATTTTAACTTGATCTTTAGTGGAATTAATATATTAAAATATGACTAATTTAGAAATACAAAACTTTGGATATAGTGATGCTCCTAGATGAGATAATTCTAGTTCTGATGATGCATTTTGTACATTAAATGATTTTGATTTTAAATCATGTGAAGCGGCTTTAAATAAGTTGTGATTTAACAAAAGGTTTGAGTATGATATAGTTAAAATGATATTGGAACAAGAGTTTAGAGAGTCTAATGAGCTTTTTTATGCATTAGATGATTTTTTTTCTAAACATTTTCCAGAGTTTAATCTTTGATTTTATTCCTATGATAAACATACAAATGAATTAAACTGAATAAATTCATGAGTTTTTATGAAGAAAAAAATATCTTTATCAAATTTTGATTCTTCTCAGTTTACTAATGAAAGAGAAGCATTAAAAAGGAGATGATTTTCATATTCTTCTTGATTTTCATATTGATATTGATCAAAAGCCTCTATTTTTGTATCTAGACCTCTTGATGATGATGTGTTGATAACATTTCATCCAAAATTAAAATTTTATGATAAAGCATCTATAGAGTACTGCCTTGAAAATAAGCTTTTAATCCTTTTGAAAAAAACTTTTTTTCATTTATTGATCAAAGAAAAATTAAATTATATTAATGCAAAATATGTTGATTCACTTACTTGATTATATAATAAAAAATTTTTAGATGAGGTTGGTGATGAAAAAATGATGTCAATAATATTTCTTGATCTAAATTCATTTAAAAAAATAAATGATATTTTTGGACATGTATTCTGAGATTATATATTAAGATATTTTGCTTCAATAATATCTTCTAGTATAAAAAATGAAGATTATGCAGTTAGATTCTGATGAGATGAGTTTGTTTTATTGTTGGATACAAATGATGAACAAGTACTTACTAGAGTATCTCAAAGGATACAAAATGCTATAGAAGAGAAGTCTTTGGAAGAAATTATAAGGGATTCTGATTTAACTAAAGAAGAAAAAGATAAATTATTTAATTTAGCTAAAGAACATAATATTAATTGACTTAGTTGTTCTTCATGATATGCATTAAACAATCTTTGAGATAATTTTTGTGAATTAATTGCTAAAGCTGATATAAATATGCTTTCTAGAAAAAGTCTTGATTCTACTATTTATAGATTAATTCAGGAGATTAATGGTTTTGATGATCCAGTGAAATTAAGATATATAATTGAGAATTCTTCTTTAAAAAATGTTATTTGATTTAATGAAATTTAAAAAGTCTTCAAAAACCTCATCTTTAGTTCAGATTCATTCATTTTCAAACATATAATGATAATTTTTTAGATAGAAAGACTCTCTGTATTCTAAAATTTCTTCCATATTCATTGTTCACATTCAAACTATTCTATCTACTTTCATTCTGTTTAATCTATTTAAAATAGTTTTAAGTGGTATATTTATATATATGATTGTTGATATATCACTTAGGTGTTTCATTGCATTTTCTTTTAAAGGAATGCTTCAGCTACATGATATTATTGTGTTATTAGGTTTTAGGCTTTGTATTATCTCCTCTTCATAATCCAAAAATTTTTCTTCTCATTTTTCTCTTAGTATTTCTCATACTGTTTTATTATTAATTTCTTCCATATAATCGTCTATATCTAAAAAATTCATATTTTTATATTCTGCTAATTTTCTTCATAGATTACTTTTTCAACTTCATGGCATTCATGTTAGTGATATATTCATTAGACTAGATTAAGATATAAATTATATTATACTTAAATTTTTTATTTAGTTTTTCAAGTTGAAAAATACTTTTAAATCTTTAATAATGAATAATATTAAATTATTTCTTAAATTGATAATATTATGTTTATAAAACTTAATGAACCTAAATGGTGACATTATTTACTTGAACTATCAAATGATTTTGTAGCTAAAAATCATTTTTTATCAAAAACTATTCCAGTAACTGCAGATATATTTGTATTTACATATCCTGCATATTTAGTTTTTCTTTATTTATATTGAGTTTATAATAGAGATGTTAATTATAAATATGCATCTTTATATATATTCTTTTCTTGAGTATGATCAATGGTGATAAGTCAGACATTCCAGTTCTTGGTGATTAAAGATAGACCTGAAGATCATGTTTCTTCCAAAAAAAACTTAATTTTAGAGCATTTACCTGATATTAGTTTCCCATCTGATCATATGACTTTAAGTATGGCTATAGCTACTAGTTCTTTGTTATGGTGAGTTAAAACAAAAAATAAACTTTTTATTAATATTTCATTTTTATTGTTTATATTCTCATTTGTTATGTGATTCAGCAGAGTAGCATGAGGTGTCCATTGGCCTACTGATATAATTGCATGATTTTTTCTTTGAATATTTACTGCTGCTTTATTTATTCATTCAAAAGTATTTGCTTTTTTTAAAAGATTTTTGTATGATCCTTTGATAAAGATTCAAAAATTTATTTTTGAAAAACTCTTTAAAATAAAAGAATAAAATTTATTATATATACTACATACTTAAGATGGCATTATATTTTATAAGACATGCAAAAGTAAAAAATAATATTGAAAATTGTTTGAACTGATGATGATCAGATCAGGATTTATATATTGAAGCTTTTGATGAGTTTTATGATAATAAATTTATTGATAAATTAAAATCATTAGATTTAGATTTGATATATTCATCGTCTTTGAAAAGGGCATACCAAACAGCTGATAAGATTAATGAGATTCTAGATTCAAATATTCCAATAATAAAAGATTCTAGACTTAATGAACAGGATTATTGAGAGTTTGAATGATTGCTTGTTGAGGATTTGCTTGAAAAGTATTCTTTAAATTATTCAAATATAAGTTATTTATATAGAACTGAAAATAAATATTGAGAATCTTGGGATGGGTTTACAAAGAGGGTTAAAGATTTTATTAATTATATTAGTAAATATTCTTATAATAAAAATATATTATTAGTTTCTCATTGATGAACTTATAGAGCTATATTGTATTTAATAAACTCTTTGCCTTTATCCGAGGCTTTCAGAAAAGATTCATTTATTAAGAATTTAGAGATAAAAGAACTTGATGTCAAAAATTTATAAATTAATTTGTTTATTCTATGGTTAACTTAGAAGATATAAAACTACCTCCAAATAATTTAGAAGCAGAAAAGTGAGTTTTGTGATCAATTATATTAGATAATGATGTTATGTATATATTGGATTCATATGTAATTTCTCCTAAAGATTTTTATCAAAAGCAGCATCAAGATATATATGATGCTATTTTGGAGTTATCATCTGAAAATAAAACTATAGATGTAGTAACCATATCTAATCAGTTATCTAAAAATCAAAAATTAGATGAATGTTGATGAATAGACTATCTTTATGAGCTTTCAAGTAGTATAATAAGTCCGACAGTTGCGTGAGATTATGCAAAAATTGTAAAAGATAAATCTATACTAAGATGAATACTAAGGACAACACAAACAATATCTTGAGAAGTATATCAAGAAAAAGATACTTCTGATATATTAGATAGTATTGAAAAACAAATTTTTGACCTTACACAAATTAAAACAACTAGTACTCTTTTGCACATCAAAGAAATATTAAATCAAAGAATTGAAGAATATATGGAAATAGTAGATGATCCTTGAAAGATTGATAGAGATAAGGTGCTTTCATTATATTCTAAACTAGATAATTTACTGTGATGATTTAAACCTTGAGAATTACACATTTTAGCTGCTAGGCCAAGTATGTGAAAAACATCCTTTGCTATTAATTTGCTTGTGAATGCAGCTATAAAACAAAATAAATCTGTAGCATTATTTTCTTTGGAAATGTGAAATGAGCAGATAGTTGATAGGGTTTTGTCTTGTGTTGCTGATATACCTATATATAAAATACATAAATGACAACTTGAAGAGGAAGATTTTGCAAATATATGAGAAGCAATGGAAAAAATATGACAAGTAAATATATTTTTAGATGATAAATGATGAGCTAGTATACCTGAACTTAAGTCAAAACTTAGAAGATTGAAGATAGAAAAGTGAGCTTTAGATTTAGTAGTTATAGATTATCTTCAACTTATGAGTAGTGCTGGATCTAAGTTTGCAGGTAATAGGGTACAAGAAATTTCTGAAATTTCAAGATGATTAAAAGAAATGGCAAGAGAATTAGAAGTGCCAATAATGGCTCTTTCTCAGCTTTCTCGTGCCGTTGAACAAAGACCTGACAAGAAACCTCAGTTATCAGATTTGAGAGAATCCTGAGCAATTGAGCAAGATGCAGATGCAGTTATGATGCTTTTTAGAGAGGAGTATTATGATCCTGATACTGATAAAAAATGATCTGCTGATGTTTTGTTAAGAAAAAACAGAAACTGAGCTACTTGAGAAGTTGAACTTTCTTTTGTTAGTGAGATTATGAAATTTTATGATAAAGTTGAAGAGGAAGATGTAGAGTAATTTAATATATAAAAATTATTTTATGTATATTTTTACATTTAGTAGATATTATTGATTTGATAAAATTGTATACTTAAATAATTGAAAAAATATATCAGCAGGTGATTTGATAGAATTTTGATGAGAATATGCTTTAGTATTATGAAAAGATATTCCTTTTAAGGAAATTTATAATAAATATTTGGTAAATCTTGATTATAAGATATATAAAAAAAAGTTTTTAACTAAGAACTCTATTTGTCTAATTAATTATATAGTTCAAAAATATTTTTCTTCTTTTAAAAGAGTTGTGCCTTTATATATACCAAATATGGATATAGAAAAATTGTTTTCTTATAGAAAAAAAGTAAAAAAAACTGTATCTTATAAATTTTATTCTGAAAATTGATGTTTGTATTCAGATAAAGAAAATATTGATTATCAGCAATTGATTGTTTTTCCTGATATATGGTCAGTATATAATAGTTTTTTGGATTTTACTTTTCTGGAAGATAATAAAGTATATAATTCAAGTTCCACTATAGCCGCAAAATCAAAATTATTTTGGTGAATTTCAGACTTAAATTATAAAAATTTAGTTTGTACTCAGTCACAAATATTTAAAAATTGGAAAAAATTAAAAGAGATTATTGTTTTTTCTCCTCATACTTGGTATTATAAAAATCATCAGGAACCAAGATATAATGCTATTGATATTTTGGAAAAAATGTCTAATCTTGAATGAGCAAACTTAAAATTTATACAAGATTATAGGCTTTTTAGTTACAATTAGATTATAATGTTTAAATTGATAATTGATTTTTTAAAATTTCCTTTTGATAGGTCTTGAGATAATAAGTTTAAAAAATTACTAGATTTTTTATTTATTAGATTTCCAGCTTTTTTATGGAATAAACCAAATTTTTGGAAGTTTTTGTCTTTTCCCATACTTTTATTTTATTATATTTTTAGTAAAAAGTAAATATAATTTATTTGACTTTTTGTATAAAGTAAATTATAATATGATAAAGATTATATAAAATTGCCTTGCAAACTAATATTAATTTTATATAATCTAATTGTGTTTTATATATTTAAATTCGAAAATTATGATTAATAAGTTAGTTTTACTTTTGTTGGCAGGTATGTTGTGACTATCATCTTTTACTTTTGCTCAATTTACTGACCAAAGAACAGATGCTAATCCTGATTTAGCATGATCAGGTGAAATGCAACAAGAAGGTTTTTTAGAAGTTGTTCAGTCAGGTATTAATTGGATATTATGACTTATGGCATTGATTGCTTTGATTATACTATTATGGTGAGGTTTCCAAATGGTTACAGCAGCTGGTAATGAAGATAGATATAATAAATGATTTACAATTCTTAAACAAGCTGCTATATGACTTATAATGATGTGAGTTGCTTGGTTTATAGTAAGTATAATATTTGCTGTTATTTGAATTGCAACTTGAACTTAACTAAGTTATTAAAAATAAAAAAACTAGGTCTACTGACCTAGTTTTTTTATTTTTTGGATTGAAATATTATATTAAATTAGTATATATAGATTATATCTAAACATTTAGTTATGAACCAAATTATATATGTTAAGAAAAAATTTTTGGCCCTTTTTTTCTATTTGAATTTCTTTTTTCTTGTTTATAGTTTTAGTAATTATTATATTGTGAAAATCACAAACTTGAGAAATATTTGATTCTGATTTGGAGGATAACTCAAATTGAGAATTTGTTACATGAGATCTTTCTTGAGAAATTGTAGATTGATCAGATACATGATCTATTGATGATTCTTTCAATAATGATTCTTGAAATCTGCCAGAGTGTCATTCTTCTGTTTCTGTTTGAGATAGATGTTGATGATGAATTGTTTTTTATGTTTGATGATGACTTTGACCTGAATGATATAATAATATTTTAGTAGCATCTTTATCGGATGCTCCTGATAGGTTTTGATGGTTGAATCGTCAAGAATCTTTAACATGAGCTTTACATCAAACTGATTGATATGCAAATACAAAATTTTTAGCAAATGATAATGCTCCTGCTGCTGAATATTGTTGGTCAAAAGAGTCTTGATGATTTGATGACTGGTACTTGCCTTCAAGTAGAGAGCTTTATCAAATATGGTCAAATAATTCAATGATATGATGATTCACCTCATTTAGATATTGGTCAAGTACCCAGTCAGTAGATGATGTAAACAATGCTTTATCTATATATTTTGATCATTGAAATATCGTCAGATTTAATAAGAGAGAACCGGTATATGTTCGCTGTATTCGTGCGGTAAATTTCTAATTTATTATATAATTTTAACTCTTTATGTCACAGTTGAAAACTTTAATACACCAGTTTAAAGATAATTATAATTATGAGATTTGAAAGGTTGATTTTTTTCATCAAAGTGATGAAAAACTTACTTTCCCTGAAAAACCAAAAACTTTATCCAAAATTGATTATCAATTTTTCTTGTTGAATGATAAATTAAAAAAGCTTTTGGAAGAAAATGATATTGCTTTCACAAATGATTTACTGCTAGATATTCCAAATCTTGCTTGAGCTGATTTTGTTTTTACTATCAAAGAGGTTTTTGATGAAAACAAAGATAAATACAGTAATATAAAAGATTTTGCTGATTCTATAAATTCAGTTTTGTCTCAGTCTTGATTGTTTGAAGAAGTAAATCAACAATGAATTTTTATTAATTTGAAAGTAAAAAATACTTTCTTAGAAAGTGATATTAAACTAGCTTTAACTGAAGACTTTTCTAGCTTTGATCTCTTGGATTGAGAAAAGATTTGTATTGACTATCCTTCTTGTAATATGGCTAAACAAATGACAGTTGGGCATCTTAGATCTGCTATTATATGAGATAGCTTAGCAAATATTTGAAGAAATTTATGAGCCAATGTTTTTAGATGGAATTATTTATGAGATTGGTGAACTCCTTTTGGTAAAACTTTGTATAGCTTGCTTTATACTTTGGAAACTAAATGAGATCAAATTTTTGATGAATTAGAAAAAAATCCTACAAAAGTTTTGGGAGAGCTTTATTCATCTTTCAAAGATATTGAAAATGAAGAAAAGTGAGATAAGGCAAGAGAATATTTTTCAATGCTTGAAAAATGAGATGAGCTTTTGTATAAGATCCGACAAGAATTTAGAAGACTATCATTGATAGATTTTCAAGAAGTTTTTAATAGATTGGACATGTCTTTTGACACTGATCTTGGAGAAGCTTTTGCTTATAGTATACAAGATAGTATCGTCTCTGACTTGGAAAATTCAGACTACCTTAGGTTTGAAAATAATGCATGGATAGTGAAGTTTAGAAAAGAAAAAAACTGAAAAGAGATTTATTATATTCCTTTGAAATCTTGAGAAGAAGTAGAAGAAGAAAATTCTGAGGTTTTGATTATCACAAAATCTGATGGGGCAGGGGTTTATGCTACTAGAGATTTAGCTATTTTGAAATATAGAAAAGAAAATTTATTAGCTGATAGTTTTTTTTATGTAGTTTGACCAGAGCAAACACTTCATTTTCAACTGCTTTTTGCTTTGGCAAATAAGTTACGAGATATTGATTTAGAAAGTATGAATCATATTGTATTTGGTTTGATGTTGCTGGATTGATCGAAAATGTCTTCTCGTGGAGGTAATGTTTATAGGCTAGCTGAGCTTATAGATGCTATCAAAGAAAAGATTGAAACTAATTTTGCTGATATAGACCCTGCTTTAGCAGAGAAACTAGCTATTAGTGCAATGATTTTCAATGATCTAAAAAATGATAGACAAAAAGATGTGAATTTTGACTTGGAACAAATGACAAAATTAAATGGTGATACTTGAGTATATCTTCAATATACATTTGCTAGGATAAATTCATTGATTTGAAAAATTGATCTTTCTGGTTGTGGTAATTTAGATATTGATAAGTTTTCTTCTCAGCAAAGGCAAATTTTGCTTAATGTTTCATATTTACCTTTGATTTTGACAAAAACTTTTAATCAAAGGAAACCACATATTCTTTGTCAGTTTGTTTTGAATATTGCTAAGCAATTTAATAATTTTTATTCTAATTCTGAAAAAATTATTGATATGACTGAAGAAGAAAAATCAATTAATTTGATTTTCTTGAAGGTTTTGAAAAATTTATTTGAAAAGAGTTTTGAGATCTTGAATATGCCAAAAGTGGAAAAAATGTAAAATTTATATATTAAAATATATTTAATGAAAAGAGTTTTGACATGAATTAAGCCTACATCTGATAATTTACATATATGAAATTATTTTTGATCACTTAAATATATGATTGATTATCAAAATAGTGATGATTATGAGACATTTTTATTTTTAGCAAATATGCATACTTTAACTGCTATTCATGACAAAGAAGCTATTTTGAATAATTGTAAAAATGCTATTAAAACATATGTAGCTTGTTGAATTGACCCTAAAAAAACAAATATTTATAATCCAGCTTTAATACCAGCTCATGCTGAACTTAATTGGGTGCTTTCATGTATTACAAATGTATGATTTATGAAAAGAATGCATGCATACAAGGATGCTGTTGCTAAGGATAAAGAAGAGAAAACTACTGTTGGTACATTTTGTTATCCTATTTTGATGGCAGCAGATATATTGCTTTATTCTGTTGATTTAGTTCCTGTTTGAAAAGATCAAAAACAACATGTTGAATATGCTAGAGATGTAGCAGAAAGATTCAACAACTTGTTTTGAGAAACATTTCACTTACCTAAAGCAAAGATTGATACTGACTTAGCTGTAATACCTTGAGTAGATTGAAGAAAAATGTCAAAATCATACAATAATTATATTTGACTTTTTGATCCAGATGATCTGATTCTTAAAAAAGTTAGGTCTATACCTACTATGTCTTTGGGTATAGATGATCCTAAAAACCCAGATGATTGTAATGTTTATAATATTCTGAAATTATATTTAACAAACGAAGAAGATAAAAATATTCGTGATTGATACATAAATGGTTGATTATCTTTTAAAGAAGTTAAAGATTTGTTGTATGAAAAAATAGTTGATTTTATTTCTCCAATTAGAAAAAAACATGATAGTATTAAAGATGAAGAAGTTTCTAAAATTTTAAAAGATTGAACGGATAAAGTAAGTTGAATAGCAAGTCAAAAATTGAAAGAAGTATATGATAAAGTTTGATTTATTTTATAATTTTATGTATCTAAGAAGAAGCTTTCTTTTTTTATTATATCTCATATTAATTTTCATATTTTGGGATCAATAGAATTTCATATTTTATACATCCTATTTATACTAGTATGATGTTTTCCTAGTTTTATTATTTCTGATAAAACATTATAGTTAATTATTTTTTTATATTTTCTTATAGCTTTTTTCACAAGTTCATTTTTGTATCTTTCTCATAGTATGTCAGGACTATATAAACTTTCTAATATAGATAATTCTAATCATGAATATGGAAATGAATATTTTCATATTTTTTCTTTATTGCAAAATTTTTTTAACTTTTTGAATGTATTAATATTTTTGTTTGATTTATATTTTTTGAAATTAATATATTTACTAGTTATTACTACTTCTTTTGATTGTTTTATTTCATTTATTATGTCTATTTCTTCTGGTATAGATATATTTTGTAAATTTAATTCAAGTGCTTTTATTCATCATATGTATCGATCATTTCATAAATATTTATTACATTGTTTTTTAAGTATGTCCCAATAAAATTTATCTTGTATTTCATATTCATTTATTTCTATATTTTTATCTTTTACAAAAAAGATATCTTTTTTTAATGCAATCAAATATCATCTATTTTTCATATAGTAAATCATTTTATATGCTTTATTGTTGTTATAGTTTTCTCCCATAACTTCTTTTACGATATTTTTGACTTTTTCACTATCAATTATTTTTCATTTGTTTTTTAATATTTTCTTAACAGTTATGTTGAAAAAAGTATCTTTCATATTTAAGTTTTGCATTAGTTTTTAAATAAAATAAATATAATGAAGTTTCTATAAAAATCAACACAAAGTTTCTATAAAAATTTTAATAAATTGTCTATTGAATTTTATCTAAAAAAATATAAAAAGATATCAGTCCAATCGATATCTAATTTATATATTAAATATTTATAGTTTAATGCAGCAATTAAGACTCTTTATGGATGAAATTTGTTTTAGCAGAACAGTTAACTTTGAGTCTATTAATGCTGTATTTACTAGGATATGAGATAATATATATGAGGTATTGCTTGAAATTAATTCAAATAAATTTTTAATTCATTTCCATACAACCATGAATAACATAGAAAAATTTGAGATAGTTGCAGTTAAGTGATTTGTTGATTTATCAGTAGGTATACTAAGAACAATAAAGAAGATTGTTTATAAATTATATTTTGAATATTAGTATTTTTATTTAACTTTTTTGTTGTTGAATTAGTTGAAATATTTTTAGTTTTTTTTATTATTTTTCCTACATTTAAATTTAAAAATGTTTAACAAAAGGTATTTTATATTATAATATAGTTATATTAATGGCTTGATGAAATGTTATTGAAGTTACAGATGCAAATTTTGAACAAGAGATTCTTAATAGTGAAAAATTATCAGTAGTAGACTTCTGGGCTCCTTGGTGTGGTCCATGTAAGCAATTTGCTCCTACTTTTGAAAACTTATCATTAGATTATGAAGGTAAAGTAAATTTTGCTAAAGTTAATGTTGATGAAAACCAACAGTATGCAGCTCAATTTTGAGTTATGAGTATTCCTACTGTTATGATTATTAAAGACTGAAAAGTTGTAGATCAAATAATTTGAGTACAATCGATAGATACTTATAAAGAAAAAATTGATGTAAACTTATAATATATTGTAAGTATATATAAAAAATAAAAAAAGTTCAGTAGTAATACTGAATTTTTTTTATTGAAATTAAAAAAAAATATCTTAAAGTATAAAATATTTATTATAAAAACATAAAATTTATGCAAACTTCACATTTACCTAATTTGCCTTGAATATATATGTTTAAACTTAAATCTGGTAAAATTTTATATATATGAAAGGCAAAAAATATTAAAAAAAGAGTGTCTCAATATTTCAATAATAATATATGAGTATGGAAAGAAGATATGATATCTAGAGCAGAATTTGTTGATTTTATAATTACTCAAACTGAACAAGAAGCTTTGATATTAGAAAATAATATGATAAAGAAATATCAGCCTAGATATAATACTTTACTAAAATGAGACAATTCATATACTTATATAAAAATTACTAATGAAGATTTTCCTCAAATATTGCTTACTAGATTTAAGGATGATGATGGAGCAATATATGTATGACCTAAAACTTATAGAAGAGATTTAAAAAAAATGATACAATTTTTAAGGCAAATATTTTTATTCAGATGATGTTGAAAAACTCAGTTTAGGAAGTGAGAGCTTTGTTCTGATTATACTTTTGGGTTATGTTCTTGACGATGTAATAAGTATTTAATCTTCAATAATTGAGAACCTAAGATTGATAATGATATATCTAATTCAAAAGAATTTGTAGAGAGAAATAATGAACAATTAAAATCTCTTTATAATAAAAATATTAATCTAATAATTGATTTTTTTAATTGAAATATACAAGAAGTAGAAAAAGAAATAATAAATCAAATAAATTATTCTGTATCAAAGGAAAACTATGAACGAGCAGCTTTTCTAAGGGATACATATAAAAATATAAAAAATTATACACAAAAACAAACAATAGAGCTTTCTGTCCCAATAACATGATATTTTTATAAGATTATAAATATATCTGATTGGTATGTTTTTGTGATTGTAAAATTTTATAGATGAAAATTGATAGATATTATTAAGTTCAAAGAAAGTGTTTATGATACTAATTTTAGTGAATTAAAAACTAAGTTAGAGAATGAATTTGGAAAGTTATACACATTAAAAAAGCAAAAAAATCTTCGTTTATGACTTTCTTATGATATATATAAAAACCAATCAGATTTGATTGATGAATCTTTAGATGATATAGAATCTTTGCTAGACAATATGCTAGAGTCATTTATTGTATCAACTAGTATGGAAAAAGAGAGTCTTATGGATTCAGTTCTTACAAAACTTAAAGAAAAATATAAATTTAAAAATTATCCATATAAAATAGAATGTATAGACATATCCCATTTTTCTTGAGAGTATGTTAGTTGATGACTTAGTAGTATGTCTTGATGACTTCTGTCCAAGAAAGACTACAGGATGTATAAAATTAAAAGTTTAGATAAATGACAAAGTGATGACTATAAGTCAATAAAAGAAATTTTGATAAGAAGGTTTAAAAATTCTAACAATCCTTATCCAGACTTATTTGTTATAGATTGATGAAAATGACAATTATCAATAGTTAAAAAGCTAATTCAGTCAGATAGCTTTTTTGAAGAACTATTTACAGTTGTTGATTTTATAAGCATTTGAAAATGAGTAGCTAGAGCTACATGAAATAAAATTGCATGAGAAAAAGAAAAAGTTTTCCTTTTAGATTCTTGATTAAATATAAAATCTTATGATATAGAATATGATGAATCAGATAAAATTCTTATTAAATTAAGAGATGAATCTCATAGATTTGCTAATAGTTATAGGAAGAAACAAATGTCAAAAAAATGGAAGATATAGTTTAAGGTTTTATTAACTTGAATTCTTATAATTTTTGTTATAAATATAGTATTAAATTTTTATTTATGCTATATTTTTTAAAATAAGTAAATATATTAAATTATTTTATAGTCTTGAAATTATATTAATAATCTTTATGCTACTATTTTGTATTTATATTATTACTAAAAATTATGAAAAGAATATTGTTAATGTTAATCATATGAACTCTACCAGTACTTGCTGCTTGTATGGAAGATGTTGTAGAACCAGTTGATACTGATTCTGAATCACAAGACCAAACACAAGATCCAATGTGAGATGAACAAACACAAGATCCGATGTGAGATGATCAAGACCCAATGTGAGACGAAGATCCTATGTCTGAAGAGCTTGATGAACAGGCGCTTGAAGATATGATGCAAGAACCTGAAGTTCCTGAGGCTCCTGAAGATACATCTGTAGCTGCAGAATGACATACTGTATCAATTGATTATGTTTGAACTGATGATGATTGAAATATATTTGATACAAGTAAACAGGATGTTGCAGAAGAAGCTGGTATATATTTTGAAGAAAGACAATATATGCCAATAGAATTTGTTTTGTGAGCTGGTCAAATGATCCCTGGTTTTGAAGAAGCAGTTATATGAATGGAAGAATGAGAAGTTAAAGAAGTTACTTTATCTCCAGATGAAGCATACTGAGAATATGATGAGGATATGATAGATGCTGTTCCTATGCAAGAATTTGAACAAGCATGAATAGAGCCTGTAGAGTGAGAATTTTTGGACTTTTGAATGGCTCAATGAGTTGTTGTAGAAGTTCTTGAAAATGAAGTTATGGTAGACTTTAATCATCCTATGGCTTGACAAAATATGCATTTTGAGATAGAGCTTCATGAAATTAGAGCTGAAGATGTTTCTAGTGAAGACTTGATGACACCTTGAATGTAAGTTTATTATAAAATAAAATAGTTAAAAACCAAGCAATTAATGCTTGGTTTTTAATTTATCTGTTGAAAATTATTACTTTTTTGGTTATAACTTTCTAAGCTATATTGATAAGTTAATAAATAAATTATGAATTCATTGTCTGATATAAGAAGAAGTATTATTAAAAATTTTATAATTTCTATTTTTGCAATATTTTTGCTAATTTTTTTGTGGTGATTTTATAACTCTAATATTTGATATCTTATTAGTTCTTTCAATATTTTCACAGAATATAATAGTTATGAAAATGATATAGATACTAATTTAGCATTATCATGAAAAACTGATACTGATTTTTTAAATGAATATATATATAATTTAACTAGTTTAAATACTATATGAGATATTAATAATAAAAAAAATAATTACATATCTAAAATTTCTTTATTAAATAGAGATTTTGATCTTTCTAGAGAAAAACTTAATAATCAGAATTGGGCTTATTATTATAATTTGTGAAATATAAATTTATTTGAAGCATATTTTGCTGATGATCTAGAAAATATACAAAAGATAGCCATTTTAACTGAAGCTATAGAAAACTATAATACCTCTGCGAGTCTATTATGAGATCCTGATGATGCTAATGCAAATAAAATTATAAATAATAGAGTAGTAGCTTATTCATTGAGGTTACTAATTTCAGCGGAAATATGTATAGACATTTTTTCAGATATAATACTAAAATTTTCTGAACTATTAACTTTAATTCAAGAAATTAAGGAATTATTAATTGAACAAGTAGATGAGTTAGAAATCTGGCAATATGAACTAGATGATTCTTATCTAATAGATTGTATAGATTGACTTAAATCGTCTCATCAAGAATCTTACTATAATTTATTTGATATAAGATACCTTATAGAGGATTATAAGTTTTCAGCAGAAGATATGATGTATAATTATATAGAAAATGATTCTTACTCTTGTGCAAAAGATTCTTGAGAAATATTTAATTCATTTTCTAGTTATTATCAACAATTTAATACTTCACTAAATAATTACTTAGAGACATATTCTGTGCTTGATGAAGTGATACAACAAAGAGATGAGGAGGCTTTGAGAATGTTTTGTGAATCAGCAGAAGATATATCAGAAGAAATGGAAGAAGATAACCAAAACTTACAAGAATGATTAGAATGATTTGATGATCTTTTTTGAGAAGATAGACAGGATTGAGCTGAACAAGAAGAACCTGAATTTGATCCTGATTGAGAAGATTTATTTTGAGAACCTCAAAGAGATGAAATTGCTCCAAATTCACCAAATGAAAATTTGAGAGAATTAGGTGATGATGAGCAATTAGAAATAATGGAAGAAATGAGAAATATGTGAGATGAATGGATTGATGATATGTATAGACTTAGATCTGAAGATTGATATACTCCTAGAACTTATATAGAAGAGTTGTTCTGAGAATTTTATTGACTTCCAGAAGACTTCTGAAATAATTGGTAGATTTATTATATAAATAATATAACTTATGGTTGCTTTTGAGATATTTTGATTTGAAATATATTGGTATTGATTGTTTTATCTTTTTTCTTTTTTGATAGCATATTGTTTTTTTTATTTTTTAGCTAGAACTAGTTATTTGGATAATTTTCCTAATATAAAAAATTTATTAAAAAATTGACTTGATGATTTAGCTGTATTTATTTTAATATGAATTATTGTATGATGAAGATTGTGATATGTTATTTTTTATAACCCTAGTACTTTGCTAGACAATCCTATTAGTGTATTTTTTATTTGGGAGTGATGAATGGCATTTATTTGATGAGTTATTTGAGTTATACTTTCAATGTTATATATTGCAAAAAAATATGCTTTATCCATAAAAGATTTTTTAATATTAATGGATATTATTGTTACAATTTTGCCATTTTGAATAATGCTTTGAAGAATATGAAATTTTTTGAATCAGGAACTTTATTGAAAACTTGTAAGTGAATTAAACATCTCAATTATACATAATAATATAGAAACTTTAAAAAACTTGAATTTGATTTATGTTTATGAAAGTATTGATTCTAATAAGAGAATAAATACCAATTTCTTAGAATCTATATTTGAATGATTAGTTCTTCTTTTGATTCTTATGTTTGTATTTTTCAAAAGTATTTATAAGTCTTATTATAAGCCTTGATTTATATCATGATTGTTTTTAATATTATATTGAATTATTAGATTTTTTATTGAGTTTCTAAGGGCTCCAGAACAGGTAAATTATATAGCATGATTTACTAGTACTCAATATTTTATGTTTTGATTTATAATTGTATGAATAGTTCTTATAATTTGATTTGACAAACTTATACAAAAAAAGTAAAATTATAAATAAAAATTATTTAATAAAAATATTTAATAAAAATAAAAAATATAAATGATTAAAAATATACTTACTTTTGCTATAATAATATTTAATATTTTCTTGTGATTTACATTTGCAAACTATGAAGACTTTGTATCTGATATAGATAATACTTGATATGATATAGAATCTATATTAGAGCAAGAGGTAGTAAGTCGTTATGATATGGCTAGGTTTTTAAATTATGTTGACTGTCATGATTGTACTGTGGCTTCTCCAGATTTAAGAGATAGGTTAGATGCAGATTGGTTTGCATCTTTTCAAAATGAAGCATGAAAAAATTTTGATGATATTATTTTTGATGATACTGTTTATGCTTGAGAAGAGCAATATTGGTGTGTAGCTTATGCTTGATATAATGATTATTTAAACTGATATCCTGCTGAATCTAGTCCTTGGTGTCCTTGAAAGTTCTGTGGTTCTAATAATACAAGTTATGCAGAATTTATTCAGGCTGTGTTTAATGTAGTATCACAAAATGTTTATTATGATTATACTGTTAACTGGAGAGATGTGAAAAATTGGATGGATTCTTTGGATGAAAATAGTTATGAATACAGTTCATTAAATTTTCAGGATAGGCAAAATATTAATGAAGAATATGAAAGATGTTGATCTTGAAATTGTAATGCAGCAAGTCCAGATACCTTTTCAACTTATATGAAATACTGTACATATAATGTAAGTGAGTGCTGATTTAGAGAGTTTTCAATTTGAGAGTGAAATTGGCCAGTAGCAGAGATCAATGTTTTAAGAGATTCAGATATTTTTACAGTTAATGATATTAATAATCTTGATTTAGACTCTTTTATATCTTGATATGAGCTTGTATATTATCTTTCAAGTGTAAATTCTGTGGTTTGATGTGACTTTGAATTTGACTATAGTTGAGATTGAGTTTTGAATCATCTTGATAACTGTCCTTATCATTATAACCCTAATCAGTCTGATATGAGTTGAGACTGAGTATGAGATGTTTGTAGTGACGATATATCATGAGATTGATATACTAATCCTGTATGATTAGTTGATGATCAGTGAAATGTTGACCCACAATTATGGGATGAATCAGAAGATGTCTGTCCATTACATTATAATCCAGATCAAGATCCTAATAATTGTATTGATTGAGATATATTTTGACTTTCAATTACAGCAGATAGAAAATTTTGAACTACTAATTTAGATGTTAATTTTGATGCTGAAGTAGTTTGAGATATAGAAAATATTCATTGGGATTTTTGAAATTGAAGATTTTGACAAGGTGTATCTCCTAGTACTACATATACTGAAGAATGAAAATATACTGTGGTTGCTAGATGAACTTCTCCTGAATGAGATACAGTGAGTTCAAGTTTAACAATTAATGTTTCTGAATGAGATTCCATGGGTGTAAGTTATCAAGCTAATTGTGATCCAAAGACATGAGTAGCTCTAATGGAATTAACTTGTGAAAATGATTATTCATGAGATGTGGATACAGTAGTATGGATAGTAGACTGAGAAGAATATGAATTGTGAGTAGATGAAGATTTTAATCATGAATTATTGTCACCTTGAGATTATGAGATTGAAGCAATTGCATATGATTCAAATTGAGATCAAGTATGAGAAAGTAGTCTTAATATTTGAGTTATATGAGATGAACCTTGATATAGTTATCAAGCTAATTGTGATCCAAAGACATGAGTAGCTCTAATGGAATTAACTTGTGAAAATGATTATTCATGAGATGTGGATACAGTAGTATGGATAGTAGACTGAGAAGAATATGAATTGTGAGTAGATGAAGATTTTAATCATGAATTATTGTCACCTTGAGATTATGAGATTGAAGCAATTGCATATGATTCAAATTGAGACCAAGTATGAGAAAGTAGTCTTAATGTATCAGTTTCTGATCCTGATTTAGAATCAGAACAAGATAATTTTTGAAGTGAGTTATTTGTTGATAACTTAGAGCCATATGAATGAGAAACTGTAGGTTTTGAAACTTATATTGAATGATTTTCTGATGATGACATAGAATCTATATATTGGGATTTTTGAGATGGGAACTCTTGATTTGATTCATTATCAACTTCTCATATATATCAATCTTCATGATCATATTTGGTAGAACAAACAATAGTTTTAGAGGATGGTACTGTTTTAGAAAATAAACTAACAATTAATGTCTCATCTGATTTGCAGGATCAACATACAGTCTGATCTAGTCTGGTATCAGATAATTTAAATCCATCTACAGATCAATCTGTAAATTTTGATACTGAAATAAACTGATTTTCAGAAGATGATATAGTAGATATATATTGGGATTTTTGAGACTGAAATTGATATAGTTTTGATTGACTTTCAGCTTCTCATGTTTATGATTCTGTCTGAACTTATCTAGTAGAACAAACAATAACATTACAAGATTGAACAATATTGAGGAATACTTTAACTATTAATGTTTCTGAAGATTTGGAAAATCTTCCTTGAATTGATTTATCAGCAAGTACTTTAGAATCTAATGTATGAGACAATATAGATTTCCAAGCAAACTTAGAAAATCTTGATTTTTCTAATATTGAAAGTATTGAATGGTTATTTTGAGACTGAAATAACTTTTTTTATGATAATAATTGGGATGAAAATTTATCTAATTCACATTTTTATAACACTTCTTGAAAATATACAGTTAGAGTTCATGTAGACACCTCTAACTATTGACTTCTATCGTCAAGTCTTAGTATTAATGTTGAGGGTCAAAGTGTTTGTGCTATGCCTCCTGATGAATTGAATGAACAATTTCAATGTGATATGAGCTGAAATTGAATTCCTGATATTTGTGATACGGATATATCATGAGATTGATATGGTAATTTATTATGAATTATTCAATACGAGGAATTTGATGAAGATGGTAATTGTATTTATACAGAAGATAATGTAGACTTATCAAGATTACAGGAACATCATTCTTTGGCTGAGTCAAATTCTAGTTATGATAACTGTCCATTTGTATATAATCCTGAACAATTGGATAGTACTTGAGACTGAATATGAGATGATTGTGAATGAATGTTTGATTTGGATATAGATGAAGATGATGATATTGATTGAATAGATTTTTGAGACTATGATGATAGTATAAATATATCTGCAGTTAATTGTAATGCTTGTCCATGTCATTTTGCAGATTTTGATTCTGATATAGAAGAATGAGACTTGATAAGAGCTCTTTTATTTGATCCAAGTTGAGATATATTTTATAGAGCTTCTGAGCCATTTAGAGTTTGAATGTTTTATTAAATAATATTGTATTAATTAAAAAATTCTTTATATAAGGAATATATTTAATATACAAAATTTGTTTATATGTTGTTTGAAAAAATATATTCTTGAACTAAAGATGATGCCTGTAAATATATAATTGATTTCTATGGAAATAATTGATATTGTATTATTAATTTTTTATATTTTGCAAATATAATTTCTCAGGACTTAATTTATGATGAAGATACTAACTATTATCTTTCATTGCTAAACTCAAATTTTCTTTTGCCTGATTGAATAGCTTTGAGACTTTTTATGAAAAGACAATTTTGAAAAGAACTTAATAATCTTAATTGAACAGATTTTTTACCATTTTTTTTAGATAAAATAAGCTATTATAATCATAAAGTATTTTTATACTGAGCTGATGATGATACTTTGATTAATGCTTTTGATTATTTAATTTCTAAGTGAATAAATGTAGTTTATAAGCATAATTGATATGGAGAATTAAATCTTGATGATATTTCTGGATATGAATCAGATTACAAAATATTGTTAATAGCTAGATGAACTCCTTTGCAAGAAGAACGAATTCTTAAAAATAAGGACTTTTTGATTAAAAATTGATTTATAGTTTTTTGAGTATGATGACTTTTTGACTTTTGGTGATGAAAAGAAAAAAGAGCACCTTATTTTTTTAGGAAAATGAAACTTGAATGGTTATATAGACTAATAACTAATCCTAAAAAAAATTGGAGAAAAGTTTATAACTCTTTTTATTTGATAAAATTTTTATTGTTTAAAATTTAATTTTTACTTTCTAATTTTTTAAGGTTTTTTTCTAAATAACTAGTATCGAATCAAGCTTCTTTTGCTCTTTTTATATGAAATAAAAAATTTTCATATGTATAAGGTCATAATTTTTTCCTATTGTTAATTGCTTCCCATAAATCATTTGCAAGACAAATCATAAATAGTTGATCCATATAATTTCTGATATCATATTTTTCAAATCAATTATCTTTTTTTGTTTCTTCTAATCACATCTGTTCCAAAGTTAATCATATATTTCTTATATCAAAAACTTCAACTCCAGCTTCTTCAGCCTTTTGAATTGCACCTTCAAGACAAGAGTGGTCTACCAATGTTTTGTATTGTAGTAATAAGTTTAGGAGGAATCTTTCAACTAATTGTTTCAGTTTCCATCTCTCAATCATATCAAGCTCTTCTAATATGTTATCAAATATTTCATTGTTTCTTTTTGATATTAATAAGTTTTTAAGTTCTTTGTACCTTAATAAAAATGAACCACTCAAGTGTAAATTACTTCAGTTTCATATATTTTCTGCTATTTCTTCAATTAATAATAATATTTTGTTACTAAGATCTTCTTCACTATGATCTAGTGTTTCAATAAGTTGTTGTTTTATATATTCAAGTTCTTTTTTAGCTTTCTGTTCAAGCTCTTCTATACTTATTCCTTCTAGTTCTTTTAATTTTATCATATTTTAAGTTTATATATAAATTTAATTTTTTAATATTTAAAATTTCTGTTTTGTCAACACTAATTTATTATTTAATTATTATCTATTTTTGCTTGAAAAAAAAGAAAAAATAGATAATAATGAAGTTATAAAATATTTATTTGTATTTAATAAAAATTAATGAAACTTTTCAAAGAAAAACTGTTTTGAATTCAAAGTGATAAAAAAATATCTCATTATAAAGATTTTGGTGACTGAGTTTTTTTAAATGTAGATTTGGTTTTTTTGACAGATAAATTTATAGAATTTCAAAAAGATATATTTAATGAGTTTATATCTGATTTAGATGAAGAACTTTCATATAATTCTGATTATACTTTGAAACAATTTCAAACAAAATTTGAGGAAATGCTTCAAGATATGAATACAAAATTAATAACTTTTGCAGATAAAATAAATGATGTTGAAAAATTTGATATAAAATGAACTATTCAAATATTTTTTCATGAAACATATATGTCAAGCATGATATGAGATGTGAGTACTATTATATATAGAGATAATAAGCTAAATTATCTTGTAGATAATGATATGGAGTGAGTTGAAAATATAGATGTCTTTTCTGAATTTATTGAATGAGAGTTAGAGAATTGAGATAAAGTTTTATCTGTTTCTTATAAATTATCAGATATAATAGATAAAAATGAACTAAACTCTTTTGCTGAATGAGAAGATAATTTTAATGAAATATTAACTTCTATAAATGAAATAGTATGATCTAGAACTTGAAATGAGTATGTTTGATTTTCATCATTGTTTAAAATTGAATTTGATGTTGTTATTAATCAAGATAAATTAAAATCATCTATATCAGATAATGTAAAATACTTAATTGATCTGAAAGATATTGTTATAACTTATAAATATCCAATTTCTATTGTTATATGATTTTTGGTAGTGCTTTATTTATTAATATCATTAGTTTCTTCATTTATATCATCAGATGGATGACATGATGTGGTAGATACACCTGAGTGACAAGTAGTTATAGATTTTAATATAGAAGATCTTAGGAGAGATATAGATCAATTTAGAAGGATTCCTTCTTCTTCTGATCAAAAATTAGAAAAGTATAATGAAATTAAATCCAAGTTGTCATTACTTGAACAAACTTGAAGGTGGGCTAGTAATGTTGAAGAACTAAAGTCTATACTTGATGAAGAATATTTGAGATGATTCAATATAGTTCCTGTTAATAATATATCTTGAGATTATGTTTATACATTTAATGATGATGAGCTAGATTCAATAGGTCTTGCTAATTGAATTTATTATTCAGATTGAATTAATATTTCTTGAACTCAGTGAGCAATTTTGAGGGCTATAGACGATGAAAATAGATGATCTGTATTAAATTTTGATTTGCCAATTGAAATGTCTTGATGTAATTGAAATTTAGTTACAAACTGACTTTATTGTTTTTCAGAAGAATGAGATGTTATAAATATAACTAGTTCTTGAATAGAAACTGTATCTACTGCAGCTTGAGATTTTGATGATAATATTACTTGAGTAGGTACATATTGAAGTTCAAATTTTTATACTATATTTAATGATGAAGAAAGGTTTTCAGATTGAGTATTTATTGCAAGATATATAAATTCTCAATGACAAACTCAATTTTGAAATCCTCAATATTATAATGTAAACCAAGAGTTTTTTAATCAAAATGAAAGTTTATTTGCATCAGGTTTTACTAATATTTCAATTGATTGAAGTTTTGTGACTTGGTCTCCAAGTGATAGAGAAATACTTCAATTTCATAGATCATGACAAGGTTTAGAGTTAGATGCTCGTACAATTCCAACTAGATGAGGTCCAGATATTATAACTAATAAATGAGCAGATGTGGATGTTATTTCTAATGAATGATCTAGGTATTTATATACTTTAGATAAAGATAATAATATATTTACTTATTATCGTTCAACTCCTTATAAGACTAATTCATCTTATATTATGGACTATAGTCTAGAATATCACTTTTCTATAAAGTTTCCTGAAAATATAGAAATTGTTTCCTCTTATATTGAGGACTGAGATACTCCTATACTTTATCTGCTTACAAAAGATTGAGTTGCAAGATATAATTTAGCAAATATATCAAGTTGATTTGATTCATAGTAATAAAAAAATAGCAAATTTAATTTGCTATTTTTTTATTGAATATTATATAAATACTAATATACTTTAAGCATATTTAAATTTTAAATTTTCATTTATGTATCTTAATGTTGATGATAAAAATGTTTTAAACCAACACTTTGCTGCAATGGAGGAGTTTTCTATTGTATCAAAAGCTGATGTTGATTGAGTAATAACATATGTAAATGATAATTTCTGTAAAATTTCATGATACTCAAGAGAAGAATTGATTTGATCTAATCATAGTATTGTAAGACATCCTGATATGAGCTCTAGCTTTTTTAAAAAACTTTGGCATACTATAAAATTTAAAAAAGAATCTTTTGTATGAATAATTAAAAACAAAAAAAAAGATTGAAGTCATTATTGGGTAAAAGCTTTGATAAAACCTGTATTAGATGATGACTCTAATCTCATTGAATTTATATCAATTAGACAGGATATTACAAAAGAAGTTGATCATAGCGAACATATGTTTAAAACTATTGTAGAAAACATGTCTGAATCTGTATGGATTTGAGATAATGATGAAAGAACAATATATGCCAATCCAAATTTTTGTAATTTATTATGATATAAGCTAGAAGAAATAGTATGAGAAAAATCTTATAAATTTTGGGATGAAGAAAGTGCTAGAATAGTTAAACTTAATAATAAATTAAGAAAATGAGGTGAGAAGTCAAAGTATCAGTGAAATTTACTTACAAAAAAATGAGAAAAAATACCAGTTTTTTTAAGTTGAGCTCCTGTTAAGTGATGATGAACTGTTTGAATAATGACAGATCTAAGAGAGTTAAATTCAGCAAAAAAACTTGCAGAATACCAACAAGCTATTGAATCTTCAAGTATGTTACTCAAATTAAATCCTAAATTTGAAATAAATTATGCTAATAAGATATTCTTAAAGGCTGCTAATGTTGATATGGATAGTATAATGTGAAATTCATATTTTGATTATATGGTTTTGGATGATAGTGATAAGAATGAAATAATAAATAAAACACAAAATAATGATGTTCGAAGATGAGAGATAAAATTAGATGTTCCCGATTCAGATTATTTATCTTGGGTATTTGCCAATATTATACCAATGTTTAATAAATCATGAAATCTTGAAGAGTTCTTAGTTCTTCAAAATAATATAACAAAAGAAAAAAATTATGAAAAGAAAATTCAAGAAGATAAGAACAAACTAATACATAAGCTTGAAGATATAAATAAAACAAAAGATGAATTTTTAAATATAGCAAGTCATGAGTTAAGGACACCTATGACAACTATAAAGTGATATATCTCAATGATTTTAGATTGAGACCTTTGACCTATAAATGATGATGTGAAGTTATATTTAGAAAAAATATTTTCAAGCTCAAATAGATTGATTCATTTAATAAATGATATGCTTGATGTTCAAAAACTTGAATCTTGAAGGATAGATTTTTATTATGAAGAGTTTGATTTTAATAATCTTTTATCTGACTTGTGTGCAGATATGTCAAACTTAGCAAATGAAAAAAATCAAAATATTGTATTGAATAATCCTTATAAATCACTATATATTAATAGTGATTATAATAAGTTGCTTCAAGTTATGATTAATTTAGTTTGAAATGCAATTAAATTTACTCCAGAGTGAGGTGAAGTTAGATTAGATGTTAATTGTGATGATGAGTTTTTGTATATAAATATTAACGATAATTGAGTCTGAATAGCTAAAGAAGATTTGTCAAAAATATTTGAAAAATTTTGACAAGTTAAAAACTCTCTAACTCGTGATATAAGTTGAACTTGACTTTGATTGCCTATTGTTAAGTCTATAGTTGAAAGTTTATGATGAAAAGTAAGTATAGAAAGTGAATATTTGAAATGAACAACCGTTAATTTGTCTATACCTACTTGAAATTGAGTTTGTAAGATATAATTTAAATTATAAATAAAGTTGACATGTCAAAAAAAATATTAATAGTTGAAGATAATAAAGATTTACATGAAATGTTTAAATTGAAATTTGAAAAATGATGATTTGAAGTTTTTATTGCTGAAGATTGATTTAATGCATTATGAATTGCAGTAGATAATTCTCCTGATCTTATACTATTAGATATTATGATGCCAAATATGGATTGATTTGAAACTTTAAAAACATTGAGGGAAGAAGCTAAAGTTCAATCAAAAATAATAATATTTTCTAATATAAAGAATAATGCTCATATTGAAAAAGCTAAAAAATTATGAGCTGACGATTATTTTGTGAAATCAGATTACACACCTTCTCAAGTATATGATAAGGTTGTATCTATTCTAAGTAATAAAACAACAAGTTCATGATCTAATTCTTGAGAATCTTCATCTTCTAAAGTAAAGTTGTGTTGTCCTAATTGTGAAGCTAATTTAGAAGTATCTATAAAATTATTAGACAATGACTAATAAGTTTGAATTTATTGATTGGAGTTCTAGCTGAATAAGTAATTTTTCAAGGCCAAACTCTTCTGATGATTTGTTAGAAGTTTTTTCTGATAATATTAGAAATTTAAATTTAATGCCTTTAGATAAGTTGGAAGAGCTTAGAAGAGATCTATTAAATTTAACAGAAAAATTATACAAAAGAAATAATTCTAATAAGCCTATTGTAATAGTTAGTGATTGAACATATTTGGACTTAAAAGAATCTTTATTGAGAGATATTTATGGAGAAAATAATTTTCAAAAATATGTTAAAATAGTAAAAATAAAATATAATGATTCTTGAGTAGATTTAGAAGAGTTAGATTCTTATTTTAAAAATAATATTCATGCAAATAGTCTTATAATATTATGATGAAGTGTTAGTGATATTGTAGAGATTAATCCTGATATCGAATCATCGTATTTTTTTTGATTTCTAAAAGATTTAATAAATTGAACTTGAAACATTAGTAATAATAATTTTTTATTATGAATTTGTTATGGTCATCAACTTATATCACATATAGCTTGAAATGAAGTTGTTAATTGTGGTGCAGAGTTTAAAATATCAACTACTAGTATAAGAGAAAGTCTTCCCGAGTTTTATGAAAAAGCACTTTCTTGAATAACTAATAATTGAAATAACTCCACATTTGATACAGTTTTTACTAGGTCTTGGAAAGTTAGCTCAAATAAGGCAGATAATTTTGTAGATTTAATGTCAGATCAAAATGCATTTTGAAATATTCAAGAAACTTTTTTGAGTATTCAATTTCATCCTGAGGTGCCAATGTGAAATATTGATAATGTAGATAGACTTAAGAAAGAACTTAATCAACTATGAGTTGATGATTCTGTTTTTGATTTTAAAACAGAATCATTTGAATATCCTAAAAGTGTTGACCTACATTTTTTTATTCCGTTTTTAAATACCAGTTTGGGTAAAATACTTGATAATTTTGATGATGAAGACTCTGAATACAAACAATATAATACCAGTCTTATTAATACTAATAAAATGAGATCTTTGAGACTATCTAATTCATTTATGGAAGAAGAATCTTTAGATGATTATAAGTTTCCACAAAGAGAGGAGTATTTTAATTTTTTGTATGAAAATGGTTTATTATCATTAAATAGTTTTTTTGACCGAAAAGTTGATAGAGGTACAAGTGAGGTTTCAAGTCATTTGTGAGTTGATTCTATAACTGATTTAATAAAAGATTGTCAAGATTCTAATGTTTTAAATGATTGAGATCCAGTATTTATGGTTAGAGATATATGAGCTTGAGATTGAAGTTTTTTAGAAGAAGCATATAAAGAGCTTTGATGAAGAGATATATTACTTTCTTGAGTATGAGATAAAATTTATATTGATTTATATAAATGAATAAAAAATTCTAGATTTGCTTGGGAAATACCAGATGAAGTTATAAAAATATTTGTAAAAAAGTTTATACAAACTAAGGAAGAAATGGAAGTAAATCATTGAGAGAAGAATATTAAAAACATTTTAAGTGATATACTAGAAAATATTCATATCAGCTCATCTGATGTTTATTTTCAGGATACAATGTTTAGTGATTCTACTAAGATGTATTCATATGATTGATGAGTTTCTATGAGTAATGAATCAGCAGAGTTTGTAAAATCTAAAGAATGAATAAAAAAAATAAGTGAATTGAAAACTTCTTTATTAAATGATTTTTTGTGATTTATAAGATGATATTTTGAAAGAATATTTATTTCTGACTTTAATTCATATTTTGATACTTTTAGTGAAGTTAAATTTAAATTTTCACCTGACTTAGAAAAGACTCATTTTAATGTTTCAGTTAGATGAACTTCACATTTGGATAACGAAAATTATTTTGATTTTGTCTCTAAATTAATAAGGTTTTGATTGAAGGAGTGAGCAATTTTTATAGATGACTGAATTCTTAGATCGTATAGTTTTGAGAATAGGTTGATGGAGTTGTATAATTTAAAGGAATTATTTTCTGATTCTGTTGATATAAAAATAGTTTTGTCTGATGCTTGAGAACTTATATCTACAATTATTCAAAAAAAACCTCTACTGCCTGATATTGATATTTCTAATTATCTTTCTGAATGAAATAAATTAGTTGATATAAAAGAGATATATAACTATCCAAATTTGATAGTGGATTATTATGTTAGAAATCTTACTTCAAGTTTTATATTTTCTGTTTTTTGAAACTATAGTATAGATTCTTTTACTGAATTTAATCAGTTAATTGACTATATAATTCATATAATAATATTAGATATAAAGAATTGAAATTCATCAAATATTGACTCTTATATGGAATATCTTTTATGATATATTTGAAACAAATATTTATCTGACATAAAGAGAAATAGGTCATTACAACAGTTTGAAAATTTAAAAAATTGGTTGAGTGAAAATAAAAAATATCATAAATCTATTAGTAAACTTATAAATAATATATCCAATTTAAATTTTGAAAACTATGATAAAGAAAGACAATTGGTTGATCTTGATTTTGATATAGATTTTTATGATATGAATATGGACTTATATATAGAGATATTTGATATGATATTGAATAGACAAAGGTCTGTTAGGAGTTTATCAGAAAATGATATGAATGCTTTTATTCCTATGGTTAATTTCCTATCAAATATAGATAATATATATGAATCTTGAGTTTTGGAAGAATTGAGTCACCTTTTTCCATATATTTGACCAATGTTGGATAATAAAGAGTCTATTTTGCAAATTTTATGAGCAGATAAAAATAATGCATTAAATGATTCAAATACAAATGATTCTTCAAATGAATTATTATTTTGGTCAAATATTAAAATATTGATAGTTGATAATATTAGTTCGGTTAAAAAAGTATTAGATATAATGTTAACAAATGATTATAGCTGTAAAAAAGATAATGTTACTATGCTTTCAAATGTAAAAGAATGAATAGTTGCTCTAGAAAATAATGATTTTGATATTATTTTGGTTCAAGAAGATCTTGATATTTATGATAATTATGCATTATCAGAATTAGCTCTGAGTAAGTCTATTCCTATTATTTATTTATGAAGTAATGAATCTGATATACAATATCATTCAAAATTACAAAAAAGAGTTCAGAAACCTTTTAATAAAGATACAATTATTTCTTCTATTAGGTCTTTTGAAACTATAAATGATAGTATCCTTACTAGGATAGAAAGTAAATAATCTATTTTAAATTGATTTTAAGCTAAAAAACAATATAAACATGATTTGTAAGTTTTATTTTTTATCTGTATTAGGTATATGAGTAATTTTGATTTTTCAGAAATAATTATAAAGTGAGCAAGGACAAATAATTTAAAAAATATAGATATAAGTCTTCCCAAAAATAAGCTAATTACAATAACTTGAGTTAGTGGTTCATGAAAATCTACATTAGCATTCAATACAATTTATAAAGAATGACAATTTAGGTATATTGAGTCTTTGTCAAGTTATCTTAGACAGTTTTTTAATTTGTGAGAGAGGCCTGATGTTGATTATTGTCAATGATTTTCTCCAGCTATAGCAATTGAACAAAATAAAAAAGTATGAAATAGTAGAAGTACTGTGGGTACAATGACTGAAGTAGATGATTATCTAAGGTTACTTTTTGCAAAACTTTGAGATATTTATTGTTATTCTTGTGGTTCGCAAATCAAATCCCAAACTACAGATAATATATACAATCAAATACTTGATAAATATGAAAATGATAAACTTTATTTGCTGCAAGATGTTTGAAACTTCAACTCTTTAAATGACTTTTTGAAGTTTGTAAGGAAAAACAGAAAAAAAGTAGATTCTGGTAAATGACATATAAGATATTTAGTTCAAATTTGAGATAGTAAAAACTATGAACTAGTAGAATATTTTTATCTAGAAGATCCAAATATACCAGATGACAAATTTCCTATAAAGGTCTTTGGCATTTTTGATCGTATAACTTTGAATGATAAAAACAAGTCTAGACTTAAAGAATGAATAGTTAAAGTTTTATTGGAAAAAAATAAGTTATGAATAGCTAGTTGATGAATAGTAGAGTGGTATACTGATAAAAATTTCTGCCCAGATTGTGATATAGTTTATCCTGACTTTACAACTCAACATTTTTCACCAAATAGGCAAGAATGAGCTTGTGAAACATGTCACTGACTTGGTCAAACATTGCAAGTAGATTTGGAAAAGATGATTGATGAAAACAGTAAATATCTAGAAGCTATACTTCCATGGAGAGATTCTGCAATGTGACAATGAATTTTAGAAAGACTTTGATCAAAATATTGAATTGATACTAATTTACAATGGAAATATTTAGAAGACTGGTTTAAGGATGTTGTTATAAATTGAGATGATTCATTATTGAGAATATGAATGTGAGGGAAATACATAAGTATGTATTACAAATGAATTGAAGATGTTATCACTCAACAATACAATAAGTGATTACTTACTGTAGACTTCCAGGCTATGTTAAATATGAGAACTTGTCCAAGTTGTAATTGAGCTAAATTAAAACAACAAAGCTTGAATGTTTATATATCTCCCAATAAAACAACAAAATATAATATATTTGATTTACAAAACCTTACTATTGATAAATTAGTAGATATATTAAAAAAATTTCATAAAAATACATCAAAAGATAAAGACTTAGTATCTAGAATAATTACTCCACTTATAGATAGGGTCTCAACCATAACCTGACTTTGACTAAATCATATAAGTTTATCTAGACAAATATGAACTTTATCATGATGAGAGATACAAAGACTTAGATTGGCAAAACAACTTGGTAATCGTCTTACATGAATTATATATGTATTGGATGAGCCAACAATTTGATTAGATGAAGAGGAAATTAAAAAAACTATAAAAGCTATTAAATCCTTGAAAGATATGTGAAATACTATAGTTGTAGTTGAGCATAATGAAGAATTTATTAAAAATTCTGATTGGATAGTGGAAATATGACCTTGAGCTTGAGACTTTGGTTGAGAAGTTGTTTTTAACTGAACTTATAAAGAATTTCTGAAGTCTAATACATTGACATCCCAATATATTTCTTGAAATAGAACTGTAGAAGTAGATTTTGATCATAAGCTTAGCAATAATTTTGTTGATATTAAAAAGGCTAATAAACATAATTTAAATAACTTAGATGTAAAATTTAATTTATGAAGCTTTACTATCATAACTTGATGATCTTGAGCATGAAAAACTACATTAATGTATGATATTTTTTATAATTTCTTACAAGAGAAACAAAAATTTATTCAGTGATTTATTAGGCTTAAATTACTAAAAGAATGATACTCTTGGTCAGATATAATATCTTGACCTATACTAAAGCCCCAAGAATATAAAGAACTGGAAGCTTTGGCATTGCAAGAATATTTTAAAGATATTGGAGTAGATACAATTAGAGGTGCTGAAAATATTGATAATGTTCTTTATGTAGACCAAGCTAGTATATGAAAGACTCCTAGATCTTGTCCTGCTACATTTATTGGTGTTTTTGATGATATTAGGAAGATTTTTGCATGAACAACTGATGCAAAAATGTTAGGTTTTGATTCATGACATTTTAGCTTTAATTCAAAAAAATGATCATGTACTGAATGTGATTGATATGGTCATAAAAAAGTTGAATTACAGTTTTTACCAGATACTTATATAGCTTGTGAATTATGTAACTGAAAAAGATATAAATCAGAAATATTAGCTATAAAATGGAATGGTAAGACAATAGCTGATGTGTTACAAATGTATATTAAAGATGCTTTGCTTTTCTTTGAAGATATATGATTTATAAAAGATAAGTTACAACTTTTGGTAGATATTTGACTTGGTTATTTGAAAATGTGACAACCTGCTCATACTTTATCATGATGAGAAAGTCAAAGGCTAAAATTAGTTAAGCATTTATTAAAAACTTATAGATGACATACAGTATATTTCTTGGATGAACCAACTGTTTGACTTCATCCCCAGGATATAGAGAAACTATTGAATGTATTGAAGAGATTTCTAGATAATTGAGATAGTATATTTATGATAGAACATGATAAGAACTTACTTAAGTTCGCTGATCATGTTATTAAGCTGGAAAACTGATCTATAGTATAAATGTTTATGTAATCTTAAATAAAATTCTTGTAATAGCAACTTTAAAATGTCAGTAAAAAAACAAAAATAGAAATGTCACAAAAAATATAAATAATTAAGAAATAATATCAAATAGTAATTCATTATTTCAAGATAATAATTTAAATTTTCAAAGCATAGATCTAACAACATTTACTTGCTTTCAAGCAGGTAAATGTTGTTTTTTATGT